>JAFTNB010000070.1 GCA_017452115.1 Alphaproteobacteria bacterium | reverse complement strand
TCTTTGAAAATGAAGACGAGCTCAACAAATATCTGAGCCAAAATTGCGATAAAATCACGGAATATGAAATTCTTCAGGAGGATGACAGCGAAGTGATGAATACATTGCAAAAGTTTGCAAATGAATGCAGTGCATTGGTTACAAATATCTATGATTTCTACTTACAGCAAAAACTACCTCCGCAAAAGATGAAAAAGCTCTCCGATACTCTTCAAATGTTGTTAGAGGTAGTTTCTAATCTTGAATTTTGTGCTAAATAGCTTGGGTTTTACTTAATTTCTGTAAAGAAAAGCTCCATTATCAAGCAAAAGGTTCGCAATATCAATCTCCACACGCTCCAAAGCAAGAGTAAGTGCGGTTTCGCATTGATAATTCAGCCAGTTGACATCGCAGCCTTTGTCTATCAACATTTGAATTGTCCCCAGGTTTGTTTGGTCGTCCATATTTTCGTTCAAAACCACCGACATAATGGCATTGTAACCGAAAATGTCCGTTCTGTTGATTTCGCTGCCTTGTGCTATTAAAAACTCTAAAACATCTTTATTGTCTGTAAAGTAACATGCCACCAAAAACAAACTGGCTCTACGGCGATTGATGGACATATTGATATTAAATTTCTCGGTTTCCAAAAATTTATTTAAGCCCTCCATGTCATCAATATCAAGCTCTTCCTCTGTTTCATATGTATATGGTGGGTTAATCGGCGTGTTTTTTAATCTCTCTTCAATAGAACGCATTTTTTCTTTCATTTCTTCCAGTTGTTCAACAGGAATGAATCTTGAATAGGTTTTGTTTTCCGGATTATACGTTAACATAAAATCTCCTTTGTCTTATTAATTACAAAGGTATTTATCTGGTAAAAAGCGCATTTTGTGATTGGAACAAATTGCTAAAATCAAAAGATAAATACCTATGTAGCAGACAGCTCAATTTCAATAATAAATCAAATTTGTCTTTATCAGGTGTGTTGAATTCAATGCACCTGATTTGCTTTAAACCGCTCTATTTTAGCAAAGAAAACAAAAGGCTATTGTCATTTCGTTCTATTATAATAGTTCTTTTTTATTTCTATTATAATACTATTATAGCCGTTCAAAATTCCTCCGAACGCATTGATATGTAACCATTTGTATAAGGAGCGGTGGTAATAACGGTTTCCGTTCGGGGAAATATAAGTTTCCGGTGGCGGAAATAAAGACTTCCGAGAAGGGAAATATCCGTTTCCGTTTTGAGATAAGTGAAAATAAGCGTTTCCGGAGTTCTGAATTGGTGGAAATAACAATTTCCGGTCTCAATTTTGTTAAAATTCAAATTCGATAAAATCTCTTAATAAATAGATGCAGACAAATGATTTATTAAGGAGAAAACATGAGCAAAAGCAAAGCTGAATTGTCTATTACCAAGCGTCTGCTGTTAGATTTCATTAAATATAAAACCAACAACAATCACCAATTTTTTATGGGAAATGATAAAATCGCCATGGCTTTGGGGCTGACGGTTAATTCTGCCAAAGTTCTGGTAAACGAGCTGATCCGTGAGGGATATCTGCTCAAATCTACGAACAATCACGGTTGCAGAGTGTTAAACCTCTCCGGCAAGCCCTACCTGACAATCTCTTGTGTGGATTTAAGCAATATAGATAAGAAAATCATCGCCCAAGAAGCCGCCAACTACCAATGCGACGCCGAATACTACAAACAGCAATACGAATTTGAAAAAGTCAGGGCTGATAGACTAGCGGAGGAGTTAGGGAGAAAATTTTATAGTGCTGAACAGAATAACTAATCTATATAAAAACCCCTGAAGAAATCAGGGGTAATATTTGAAATCGTTTTCCTTAATTGTCTTGTTGATCTTGTAATAAATTTTGGAAATAAGTATCTAACCATTGTGTTATATCGTCTTTTAGAGCTCTATATTTTGGATTCGGAGCATTTCCTTCCGCATCCTCATCCCCATTCCACTCATGTGTATAGATACAAATATTTTTTAATTTATTATAACTTTCTATCTTAGGATAATCCTTGATAATTCCATCAATACCTTTTTCTTTAATTTGTTCTAGTGTATTGCAAAAGATACTCCAATCGCCTTCGTAACTTGTACCTATACACCAATCTTCCCATTCTTATTTACAATTATCAACTTTTTCATCTAATATTTCATTCACTAGTTGTCGTATTGAACATTCAGTAGATATCATGAGGTTTCCTTTCATTTGTTTTAATTATGAGTTAAATATCCTGCTCCCAATTTGTTATGCCTTTTCTATGATGGATTTTATTTGAGAGATTTGTGTGTCTAAATATGTTGTTTTTCCTTGTAAATCACTTGCTAATTCATAAAATTTATAATCTAAATATTGTTTAATAGATGCTCTCTTTGAAAAAATTTTAATCCCCAAAACATAATATTTGGTCTTTAATTGAGATTTTTTCTTTTTGAACACTGTAATGCCAAAAAATTTAACCTTTTTTGTTTTAGTTAATAATTCTAGTGCTTTTGCATATTTCTTTTTGGAGCATAAGAGTAATAAAGGAAATTCTTTTAAATCCTTTTTATCATAAAAATGTAAGACATTTTCTCTAAGCTGTTTTAAGAATTCATATTTTCCTTGATAGTTTAACAATGATAAAGCCCAATTGACTTTTGATTGAATTATCCTTAGAAACCATTTTTTATCATTGAATAAATTATTTCTTTTGAATGCTTCTATGCAGAAGGCAAATATTTTAATAACATCATAGACCCTATATAATGTTTGTTTGGAATATAATTTCCCCATAATAGAGTTGCTGAGTAAGCGATAATTATATAATTTTTTATCAAGACCATAAACCGTATTAGAAATAGATAAGTATTGAAAAATAAATGCGTCATCATCCATTTCATAACCAGATGGAAAGTTAAACATGTATTTCTTTATCGTTTCTATTTTAAATATCTTATTCCATAATACAACAGAAATAGCTTGTTTATTATACTGATTGAGGGATATAAAACCTTTCATATTTAAATAGTGATAATTAATACATCCTATATCACGATGATGTTCTGGTGTTTGTTCTATTATATTGCAATTACACATAACAAAATCTGTTTTATGCAAAATTAACGAAGATAACATTTCTTGACACATGTTGGGTTCATACCAATCATCAGCATCACAAAACATGAGATATACTCCTGTGGCATTGGCTAACCCTGTATTTCGAGCTTTAGCAGGTCCGGAGTTTTGTTGTTCGAATACTTTTATTCTTTTATCTTTACGAGCATAATTTTGCAAAATTTCCAACGAATGATCCTTAGAGCCATCATTAATGCAAAGGATTTCGATGTTATGCTGTGTCTGAACTAGTAATGAATCCAACGCTTCAACTAAATAAGTTTCAGCATTATATACAGGAACAACGATACTAATTAAAGGGCGTTGGTATAAAATTGCATTTAATATATTAAGATTAGTTTCTTTTTGATGTAAAAATTTTGAAAATTTCTTATTTTTAAGAAAAGAATAATCTAATGGAATTTTGAGTTTATTTTGCGGATTACAACAATAATATGATAGAACATCATTTAAACTAGTATAAAAACTTTCAAAATAATTTTCAGGTTGGGGTTGTTTGGCTATTATTTGAAATAATTTATTGTATGCACTAAAAACATTAGAAATTTTGTTATTCATATTTGATGTAATAGAATTAATATTATTAAATCTATATTCTATCAAAGCTTCCGAAATAAATGTAATACTAGATGCTAAAACTAGGGAAGAGTATACAAAAGAAATATCATTTGATGATGATTGATTCAAAAATTGAAGTTGATGTTTCTTTAAAAACTCTGTTTTATATAGCTTATTCCAACAAACTGGGTGTGTAATTTGAAAAATTTGGTTTAATTCATCGCTAGGGATAAATGGGTTTTGAGCTCTAAAATCGGTTTGGACTCTAGATTTATTGCCATTTGATAGTACAGAATAATCGCAAAAACATATGTCTGCATCTGCTTTGTAAATTTGTGAGTATAATTTTTCTAGCAAATATGGAGAGAATAAATCATCGGAATCTAAAAAAATACAATATTTTCCGATAGCTTTAGATAATCCTAAATTGCGACAATCAGCAGCTTCTGAATTCTTTTTATTAAGAATTTTTAATCTTGTGTCTTTACTGGCATATTCTGTTAAAATATTCAAACTATTATCTGTTGAACCATCATTTATGCAAATAAATTCGAAATCTGTAAGTGTTTGGTTGATTATGCTGTCTAAACAAGGCCGTAAATATAATGCTGAATTGTAAACAGGCATAATTACTGATATCGTAGTGTTATTCATTTTCCAATCCCCATATACTTAAAACCATTATTTTTAGCTTCGTCGGCATTTATAAGATTACGGCAATCTACAATGTTCTTATTGCGCATTAACGAGGCTACTTTTTGCAAATCAAGAGTTTTGAATTCCTGCCACTCCGTTAAAATTGCTAAAACATCCGCATCTTTTAACGTGTTATACATATTCTCGGCATATTTGATTTTATCACCAATCAAGAGTTTGGATGTTTCCATAGCTTTGGGATCGTATGCGGTAATATTAGCATTAACTTCTAACAGATTACCGATAATCTCCATTGCCGGACTTTCACGGCAATCGTCTGTTCCATCTTTGAATGCCAACCCCAGAACAGCAATCTTTGGATTTTCAATGCTTTTAACAGATTCTAAGATTCTTTCGGCCATTTGTTGCTTACGCTTGGTATTGCCATCAATTGCTGCTTTAATCAATGTCATATCAACATCATTTTGGCGTGCCATATAAGCCATAGCCATTGTATCTTTAGGAAAACAACTTCCACCGTAACCGGGACCTGGATTCAAGAAGCGATTACCAATACGAGTGTCTAATCCCATTCCTTGAGCAACTTCGGTAATATCTGCTCCTGTTTTTTCACAAAAGTTTGCCATTTCATTAATGTAATGAATTTTGATGGCCAAAAAGGCGTTTGATGCGTATTTGATTGTCTCGCTAGAACGACGCTTAACAAACAACATATTGGTTTTGCCTTCAAACGGTTTGTAAAGCTCTTTAATGACATTACGCGCTTTTTCCGTATTTGCTCCGACAACAATTCTATCTGGATGAAAGAAGTCATAAACAGCAAATCCTTCACGTAAAAATTCAGGTAAGGAAACAACATCAAAGTCAGCATCAGGATTTTTCTTGCTGATTAAGCCTTCGACAACATCTCCAGTTCCAACCGGAACCGTGGATTTTGTGGCAACAACCGTATAGTCAGTCAAATATTCGGCCAGCTCAGTTGCAGCAGCATGAATATATTTCATATCAGCTTCTTTGGTCACTGGGTGCGGGGGTGTTCCTACCGCAATAATAACCAAATCAGCGCCTGAAACACCTTCTTTCATAGATGTTGTAAAATGCAGACGACCTTCTTTAACATTCTTATGAAACAGCTCTTCTAATCCGTTTTCATATAAAGTAATTTTTCCTGCTTGTAATGCTTCTATTTTTCTAGGTTCTCTGTCTATGCAGACAACTTGATTGCCAAGTTCAGCCAGTCCAACACCTGTCGGTAAGCCTACATAGCCAGTTCCGATAATTCCGACTTTCATTCTATCCTACTTTCTTAAAAAGATTGATTTGTGTTTTGAAATATTCAATTGTCTTGTCTAAGCCTTCATCTAGCTTAATTTTAGGTTCCCAACCCAATTGTGTCTTAGCTAAAGTTATATCGGGACGGCGTTGTGTCGGATCATCAGAAGGCAAATCCTTATAAATAATCTTTGATTTTCCTCCAATTTTAGAAACTACCATTTCTGCCAACTCTTTGATGGTAAATTCGCCCGGATTGCCAGTATTAACCGGACCAACAAAGCCTTTGGGAGAATTCATCATTCTAATTATGGCTTCAATTAAATCATCAACATAACAAAAAGAACGCGTTTGATGCCCGTCACCATAAATGGTAATGTCTTGTCCTGAAAGGGCTTGACAAATAAAGTTTGAAACTACTCGGCCGTCGTTAGGATCCATATTGGGACCATAAGTATTGAAAATACGAATAACCTTAATATCAACACCTTCGTGGCGGTAATAATCGAAAAATAGGCTTTCTGCACAACGTTTCCCTTCGTCATAACAAGCCCGGATACCAATCGGATTGACATTGCCTCGATAAGTTTCTATCTGTGTATGAACTAATGGTTCTCCATAAATTTCAGAAGTAGAGGTTTGCAAAACAGTTGCATTATGTGCTTTAGCCAATTCCAATATGTTAATAGCACCGAGAACACAAGTTTTTGTTGTTTGAATAGAGTGCTTCCCTTGATATGCAGGAGGAGAAGCCGGACAAGCCATATTATAGATTTGGTCAATTTTTTCATCAGTAACATTCAATGGCTCACAGATATCGTATTCAATAAAACGAAACTTAGGATGACTAAATATTGAGCTGATATTGCTTAATCGTCCTGTGTAATTGTTATCTACGCATATAACGCGATTTCCTTCGTTAATAAGACGAAGGCATAAATTGGAACCAAGAAACCCTGTTCCACCAGTTACTAATATTGTCTTCATTATAAAAGTCCTCTCGTAATAAAACAAAATAACCGCCATGCTAAAGGAATTCTCAGTGTTTTATTGAGTGGAGATGTTAGTAATCTCCATTGAGTCGATATCCCATGCGAGTGGTAAAACATTTTTTTCAATTTTCTTTTGAATAATGAGCAAATGGCCTTTTGGTTATATCCTTTGGTAAAAAGAGACTGAATGATTGTCTCTAAATTATTGTTTAAATGAATAAATTCTTCAGAAGATAAAGCAATTCCTTTGAGAAACTTAAACCATATATCTTTGTTTAAATTACTGATGTTACAGTATCTTTCTAAAGATGAAAATTGTGCTTCAACACACTTTTGTTGCTGTAATTCTTTTTGTCGGTGTGATATATTTTCTGCATAAAAACGGTAAAATACGAGTTTTTCATCTAATACAGCAAATTTTGTTTTTCCTACTAAGCTAAGCCACAAGGCGTAGTCTTCGGCTGGAACATACTCACTTTGATATGTTATATTGTTTTTATCTAATATTTCTTTTTTCAACATAACGCTTGATTGGCAAAAAACACATCCATTAAAAACTAAAAAATTTTCAATTTCGGAATGTTCGGTAGGTTTGGGAAATTCCGTTCCATTACTATCTTCACCAATAACCTGAACTTTTGTTCCAAGACAGCCAATTTCTGGGTGATCTTTAAAAAAGAGAATTTGTTTTGAAAAACGTTCCGACAATGAAATATCATCAGAATCCATAAAGGCCAAATATTCTCCGGAAGCTTTGGATATTGCCAAATTTCTAGCTGCAGCAGCACCTTGATTTGTTGGTAACCTGAAATATTTGATTCTATTATCACTATATGATGAGATTATATTTGCGATGTATTCGTCGGAACAATCATCAACAATAATAAGTTCAAAATTAGTATAACTTTGTTTTAATATACTCTCAACCGCTTCTCTCAAGTATTCTTCTCTTGTATTATATACAGGCATAATAACTGAAATATTAGGTATCTGTTTGTCTCGTCTCATATTCATAAACCACCGTTTATGGAGAGTCTTTTATTAAAAGATATTTTAGTGTATTCAATCAGAGGCTAAACGCATTAATTGTCTATATTTGAATAATATTGTTGATTTTTATGTTCTACTAAAGTAACCTTGCCATAAAATATAAAATCTAAACGGTGGTCTAATTTATATAGTCAATCTTTGATAAATACTCATGTAATTACAAAGGATTGATTATGATTTACGGATATTGCAGAATTTCAACGGATCACCAACAAGTTTCCAATCAAAAACACGAAATACAAACATTTATTGATAAGAATAATTTGACAATTGATAAATGGATTGAGGAAGTTATTTCTTCCCGGAAGCCTCTAAATGAACGAAAACTAGGAAAAATTTTAAAGAAACTTCAAAAGGGCGACATCCTCATAGCAACGGAACTTTCACGCCTAGGGCGTAATTTACTTGAAGTTATGGGAATTTTACAGAATTGCCTTGAAAAAGAATGTCAAATTTGGACATTAAAGGAAAATTACAGATTAGGAGCAGATATTCAGAGCAAAGTTCTTGCTTTTGCATTTAGCCTTGCCAGTGAAATAGAACGTCAACTTATTTCTGATAGGACGAAAAATTCTTTGCGACGCTTAAAAGACGAAGGAAAACACTTGGGTAGGCCATACGGAACAACATATAAAAAATTGCAAAAGAAACATAATAAAATCAAAGAGCTTTTAGATAAAAAAGTTTCAAAAGCAGAAATTGCCAGACTTATGGGATGCACTTGGCCAACCTTACATAGATATATACAAGAGCAAATTATTACTCCATTTCAAGAAACTTAGATTAATTTTATATTTAGAAAGGAACTATAAAAGCTATTTCATAGTTCCTTTATTTTCTATATTGATATTAACAATAGTTTTTTGATCATTAATTTGATTTTGTTGTTGAACGGAATTGTTATTATCTACATGTATATAGGTAAAGTAGTAAATTGCCCCTCCGCTGATAAATGTGACTGCAACTGTGGTGATAATCTTTATAATGGAGCTAATTGCCTGTGTCTTCAATTCTGGTGCTTGAATGGCTTGTATATTGACTTTAATATTAGGGGGAGTAGAGCGAACAACTTTTTTCTTTTTTTTGTTAGATTTCTTTTTAGAAATTTTGGCCTTATGCGTTGTTGTATCTTTATTTTCTACAACTGTATTCTTGTTGGGCGAAGTATCTTCATTTTTCCAAGATTCTAGTAATCCTTCCATACGTTTCAATTTTATATCCATATATTGGACGATATTATGATCTGGAAACTCATTCCTTCTTAAATTTCTGATAGGACTATTTGTTTTCTGAAAAAATAAATCTATTTTTGTATTCCATTTAATTAATTCAGCTTTATCTATTACAGGAACTTGTGTCATCTGTCCCCAAATATTAGGAAGCCATTCTAAATATGCAGAAGCTTTCAAATTATATCCTTCTTGTATTAAACCCTGTAATTCATCACATCTATTCATTATTGTAATTCCAATTTTTAGGCTTCAGTTTTCGTTCCAGGCATAGTGCCATCCAACTTATTTCGTTAGTAATAATAAAAGCCTAAAGTAAAAGTTCTTATATTTCAATAAGAATCTAAAACTGTTGCCTTACTATTTTATTGTGATATTTTTATAAGATATTCAATCAAAGGTTAGAAATATTATGGATAAAAAAACGAATTTGACTAAAAGTATTCCTGATTTGATGGAAAAGTGGCAAAGATATAAAAAAGGATTAGGCGGAATAAAAATCACTGATTGGTGTATATCAAGTGATTATTGCTTT
>JAFTNB010000069.1 GCA_017452115.1 Alphaproteobacteria bacterium | reverse complement strand
TGCCATATAGTTTCTCAAATCCTTTGGTTATCTTAGCAATATAGGCTGCATCTTTATCGCGCCAATAACGAGGATCTTCCATCATCTTACGTAAAGATGCATTACTAAGTTCCTCCGGTTGTCCTCCATCTCGTCCAAGTTGCGGCTCATTAGAGGACATCATCTGATACAAAGCCATAACCCCTTCTGAAGTTGTAGCTAATGCATCATAGATTTCTGAACGTAAATTTTGTTTGGCCCAAGTAGAAATCTGACGAGAAATTTCATTAAACTTCTCTTGTGAACCAAAATGACGTACTAATTTTTCTATTTGTTTTTGAGCTTCAAAATTTACGGTTAATTCATTTAATACAGGAATTACACGCTCATTTGCCAAATCATAAACCAGTTGAGCTTGTTCGTTGGTGAAGTGTTTATCATACATGCGACGTAATACTTCATCATCTCTTTCTAAATATGGACTAGGAATACAAATCTCGTACTTATCATAACTTTCCGGCATACCTCGTAGTCCTGTTTCTACCAAGTTTTCATCTCGCATAGCCATATTATTAAAATCAGAAATAAGCAAATCAAGACGTACTTCCTGTTTGTTTTCATCCCAATATTTATCTGCTAACCCATGAGGTTTAGCATTTTTTGGTTGTAAATTTTCTGTTGTTTCCAGCAAGTTTTCACTCATATTTTTAACCTTTCTTCTTTTATTATCTTTATTATTAGGATAATCCGGCAAGCGATTTGATGTAACATACTATATGCCTTTGTCCTTCTAAATGACGTAATTGTTCATTAGGGCATTCCGGTCCTAAATATCGCTCCAAAGTTATCCTTTGCAAAAAAGAGAGAACAATTCTGCCCTCTCTATTGGAAAAACACTTAGCAAATGTTTGACGTATTTCTTTTTCTTCCATTTGCGAAGTATCAATGCAGCTGTTCATTTTTGTCCTCCTCTTGCGGCGGAAGCTCTAAAATTAATCCGGCAGGAACATTTAAAGTATTTCCTAACCAGATAGCTGCCTCTTTAGCATTGATAACAGAAGCCGCATCTGCTCCCATTAAGGAAACCAGATTTATCCATTCAGATACGGTACTAATATCTTTTCGTGCTTGTACTAATGCTAAAGGTGATCTGTATTGTAAGTCTACAACCTTACCATCCAAATCAAAATTCATAATATCTCCACGTCGGCGCAAAATATAAAATGCACGCTTAAGTAATGGTGTAAGTAACTCTGCCTGTAAACGTCCAAAACTTGCACCTAAAATTCGTGCCATTTGTGATGCCCGTTCTAAAACTTCGGTTGCTGTCATATTAGGTGCATTAATCTGAGCTAATGAATCTGTAAGCAAAGCATGATTAATTCTTGCTCGCAAATTTTCCAGTACTAATTGCGAAATATCAAACTTCCCCGGCGCTTCTAACGGTGTAAGACCTTTTGAACCTACAGCCTTAGGTATAATTGCGCCCGGAACAAGTTTAATATTAGCTGGATTTAGAATACCATCATCATCAGCTTGCCAAATTCCCGTAACTGCAATTGAAGCATTTTTAAGCACAAGTTCTACTACCTTATTAGCCGTCTTAATATCAGGTAATGCTTTCATTACCGGTGAACGACCATAAACTTCTCCCGGAGCTTTAAGCCAACGGAAATTAATAAACGGAGAAGTGTCAAAGACACCATCTCGCAGAACAACTGCATTTTCATACCCTTCAGTTTCATCAAAAACAAAGGCTGTATATTCATACCCTTGTGCTCCATATTGTCCGCTACGAGGCAAAACCGCTTCTATCAGTTTAAGTTGATAGTTTTTATCTTGTTTGGCTCGTTCCATATATTTTTCAGGAATATCTGCAATAGGGAAACGAATTTTAATACCATCAGGAGTAATTTGAGAACAACGAAATGTTCTATCCAGTTTGCCGTTTGCACTTTCTTCCAAAGCAATTTCACGTAAAGGAACTGCATAAAAACGAAACGCCGTACTTTCTCCTAATGGTGCTTCCTCAAACATCAAGCAAGCAGTACCGGCTGTTACTAAATCAAGGTAACACTGATGAATTTCAACTGCAAAATTTGAATGTTCAAAATTTTGCAATAAAATATCCGTTGATTTTTCAAGTATACTTGAAACCTGAGTTTTTTCAACAGAGGTAAGTTCTGCTCCTGCTTTTAAGCCAAACCATTTTGCCCATGGCGGTGTTAATTCTGACAGCAAAGATGATGCAAGTTGATCTACTGCATCGGGTGCAGTTCCATCAAATAAATGCAAATTTTGTTTACTTCCATAATTTTCTGAAACTTGAGCTGCACAAACATTTTCTCGTTGAGGAAAAGCATAATTATAACATTCTTGCCAATGCGGCTCCCAATATTGTTTACGTTCACAAGCTTTCTGCCAATGAGCGATTAATTCATGGATTTTATTTTCCATCATTATTCTCCCAAAAGCTTTTTACGGTTCAAATTTTTAGTATCTAATATTCCGGTATATGTCGTTTTGATAGTACTTTCGGCTCCTCGACGCTGACGTTCTAAGGCTTTCTTACGTTCTTGTTCTACCATATCTGCAGTGTTATCCTGTTCGGCAACAACAGGTGTATCAACTTTTGGTGCAGAAAATACGCTTCCCATATTTTTTCTCCTTACTGTTTGTTGTTATTTATAAATTTATTAAAAATTCCACGCGGTGCAGATAGTTTATTTTCATCTTTACTACGCACAACCGAAATTCCTAAAACACCTAAAGCAATTCCCCAAAGTGAGGTAGTTTCTACTAAAGCCATAATAATTGCCGGTGTTTGCGGATTATTGCTGATTATAAGCCAACAAATTGTCAGCATGCAAAGCAGCCAAGAAAATGCAACCGAATAACCAAAAGCCGGACGCCAAAAACGAACAAATTTATCTTCTGATTTCAGTTCACTACGTATGGTTTCGTGTATCAGGCTTAAGGTTGCGGTATCTACACTGCTTTCAAGTTCTTGCGATTTTTCTAAATGTCGATTTGCCTCTTTTAACTCTTCCAAAGATATTTCTTCTTTATTAATGGCCACATCTACATCATTTAATGCAAATGCTGCTTTTTTTGCCATTTCATTATTCATACTTCCCAGTGATGAACTAACAAATTTCATCAATAAAGGAAGACCAATTTTACTTAAAATTTTAGTTAACATATTACATTAAATTCCTTATTCTATGTCATTGTAAAAAATATGATTACCAATTTCGGCACAAGGTATTTTACCAATCGACCATTTAGGACGAAGGTTGCGAACATGATAATGTGTAGCTCCTCCGGTTTTATCTGATAAAACACCGTTAATCGCACGCAAAGCAATTCGCCGACAAATCTTAAATGATTTATCTGTACTCAAATCTTGAGTTAAGAACGGATAGTTAGCATCGTGAATATTCCAACATGAAAACTGCCATGGTTTTAGACATACACTACGTATGTTATCTCCCCACCAATATCAACCATTATGCTGTGCAAATTTAACTCGATTTATAACAACAGAGGCTATTGCTTCTTGTCCGGATAAACTCTCTCCTCTTGCTTCTCCGAAAATAGTACGAGCCAAAATATCAACATCTTCCTCTGTCATCATTTTTTTCCCGTATTATCCAGTTTCTTTTCAATACGAAGCAGATGTTCGGTTAATCTGTTTTCTACATCTTTAAGATAGGTATTGGAAACATAATTACGGGCAACGTGAATTTTAAAATCACTTAAAGCTTCTCGACAAACCGAAATTTTATGTTCTTGTGAACCTTTAATATCGACTATATCTTCTTCAAAACGAGTTTTATTTTTGCTTATCATACGAAATAAGCATAAAAAAAGGGGGACCTCTATCATGGCCACCCAATTAAAAAGTTCTCCTGTCATATTTAATTCCTCTTATAAAAATTATATTACTTCAAATTTGTAGCGTGCTGTAAATTGTCCTCCTCCTTGCCATTTATGCTGTAACGAATATTTATTATTTATTGGTACAGATGCTATACGTATCGGTTCAGAACGCAGACAACCGGCAACAGCATCCAAAGCATCATCGTGAGCTGCACCTTCAAAACTCCATTCGCGCATTTCTTCAATAAATCCACTACAATATATATGTTTATGTACATTGAGTGCACGAGCTGCCAATAATACTTCGAAAGCTTCCAAAATACGTTTTTGTTTGTTTTCTGAAGAATACATCTCTAAAACAGCAATATTCATTTGAGCCAATTTAATATTCCGGCGTAATATTTCAGGTAAAAAACGACCTACTCCATTAACCTCAAGTCGAATAGAAGGTAAATAATTACGCTGTAGAAACGAAAGTACTTTTTGACATTGTTCTTCTGCGGCATTATTGGAATTAGTAATTTTAATATATTCTAAATCATGCAACCAAATTCCTCCGTTTTCATCAGTAAATACGCAAGCAATTACGCTATTATCCCCGCCATTTCCAAAGGCTGGATCCCACCAGCAAGAAGCAGATAACATCTTTTTTTCGCCAATTTTCAAAATATCACGCCCATTAGCATTAATAAGTTCAATTTCTCCTTCATATGGATTTAATAAGTCCGGATTAAGAATACAGTTCTGCATATTTACCGGCTGAAGCATCATTTGAGAAAGGAATTTACTCTCTCCTGAACGGGCTCGTATTGAAACAACCTTTTCCTCAGAAAATCTTTCCGGCCAAATACTTTTTCCATTTGAATCCAAAATAGGTAATTCAAGCTTATCAAAGCCTAATAAAAATGGTTCTGTTTCCGGCTTTTTATTATCATACGAAGTCTGATATATCGTATAATAAGTATGTGGAGTACCAATATAAAGTTGGATACCAGTCGGCGTTAAGATATAATCAAGTTCACTTAATTTTTCTCGCATATCTTGACGCTTAAGTGATGTATCGCAATTTTTTGGCACCTCCACATCGTCGCAAATAATAATATCGGCACGTAAACCTGTAAGATTTGCCCCTAAGCCTTTAGCCAGCATAGAGGGATCACGTAATTCCATATCTCGATTAATTGTAAATTGATCTGATGACCACTGATCTAACTTATCAGGTTTCATACCTTGAGTCAGAGGATGTTGTTCTATTATTCTTTTAACATTACGAACCATCTTCTTGGCTAAGGCATGATCAGCGGCTATTACTAAAATACGTACCGTTGAATCTGTATATAACATCCAGCTGCAAAATAGTCCTACAATTGTAGACTTACCAGAATTACGAAAAGCCATTAACAAAGCTTGGCGATTTTTTTTCTTATGCCAAATTAGTGACAGCCATAACGCAATCTTTTTTTGATGTTTTGGTACTTGCAAACCTTGTAGGCGCAGCCAAACATATACAAACTCAAAAAAATCAATCTTCATATTCTGTATCCTCAAGTTCATTGCGTGCTTCTCGTAACAATGAATCTATTTCTAAGCTTGTTTCTTGTTGCGTAATAGTTTTTTCATTTTCAGTCCAGCGAGCAAGTTTGAGTAAGGTTTCGGCATGAACAACTGCAGATTTACATGCAGAATGATGTGCGCTAAAACCTTTGGCATCATTAGGTACTGGCTGCATTGAAAAATTTTCATAACTGGCAATGACTTCAGAAATTTTTTCCGGAAGAGTTTTTTTGAGGCGTTTTTTTAAGGTGGAAAGTGTTTTTATTTTTTTTGTAACCATTGTACAACCTCAATAAAAAAAATCCGCAAAACAGGAATATGTTTTACGAATTAGTTTATTTTAGACACACTACCAGCAAGTGACATTTAGTGTTGTATCAAAAAAAATTTAACTTGTCAAGACTTTTTTCCTACTATTTTTAATTTTTTGTCACGAAGTGATGAAACCACATTTTGAGAAC
>JAFTNB010000068.1 GCA_017452115.1 Alphaproteobacteria bacterium | reverse complement strand
CATTTCTGCCAATTTAGAATCAGTAAAGCTCCAAGTCACAGTTTCATACATTCCTCGACTTGCCAATTCATGTTTAACCGTTATCATTCTGCGCTGTTCCGGCCGTAGGGTTTGAACTGGCAAACCTGATTTAGGCAAAGATTCGGCAGGAACATTATCCAATCCAATCACTCGAACAACTTCTTCCACCAAATCATATTCACCCTCAATATCTCCACGCCATGTCGGAGAAACTGCTCTAATTTTCCCATCTTCATCACTGGTACGAAATCCCAGATTATTTAAAATCTCAACAATTTTTTCTTTAGATACATCAATACCAATCAAATCTTTAATTCTAGAGGGACGAATATAAGCAGCACGTTCAGCACAATCTTCACTTCCGGCAACTTCCATTTCTGATACGTCGCCACCACAAATATCAAGTATCATCTGCACAGCATAATCAGAACCCAATACATTAGAACAAGGATCTACCCAGCGTTCATACCGATAACGAGAATCAGAGTCTATCTGAAACTTACGTCCTGTACGAGCAATACATTCCGGAGCAAACAAAGCGCATTCTAAAAATACATTGACTGTATCCGCAGAAACACCTTTTTCCAATCCGCCCATAATGCCGCCCAGACATTGAATACCCTCGTCATCACAAATACCTAAAGATTTGTCATCAAGAGCATACTCTTTTTCTTCCAAAGAAATAAACTTCTCGCCATCTTTAGCCATACGCACTGTAATATTGCCGCATAGCTTATCTGCATCAAATACATGCAGCGGACGCGCCATATCGTAATTGATATAATTAGTAATATCCACCAAAGGAGAAATCGGACGTAAACCGATAGCTGTTAATCTGTCTTTCATCCATTTAGGAGTTTCAGCTTTATTGTTTACTCCTTTAATGTAACGTCCTACATAAGTCGGACAAGCTTCTGTATTCTGCACACTAACCTTAATCGGACTAACAAAAGTTCCTTCCACATGATTAATATGCAGTGGCTTTAATTTTCCCAAACCGGCAGCGGCCAAATCACGAGCAACACCTCTCACACCCAAACATTCCGCACGATTCGGAGTAATGGCAATTTCAATAACCGGATCAATATTCAAAACTTCAACAGCAGAAATTCCAATCGGAGTATCGGCAGACAGTTCAATAATTCCGTTATGATCTTCACCCACACCGAGTTCACGTTCCGAACACATCATACCGAAACTTTCCACACCGCGGATTTTACCCACTTTCAGCACTTCATTATAACAAGGAATAACTGTCCCTACCGGAGCAAAAATACCTTTCAATCCTTGCTTACAGTTTGGAGCTCCGCATACAACTTGCAGTTTTTCTTTTCCAGTATTTACTGTCAACAATCCCAAATGATCAGAATCTGGATGTTTTTCATAAGTTTCAACTTCCGCAGTTATAAAACCATTAAGCGTAGCAGCCGGATTAAAAACTTCTTCAACTTCCAAACCAATTTTAGTCAAAGTTTCGGCGATTTCATCTACAGTTGCATTAGTATCCAAATGCTCTTTTAGCCAAGATAACGTAAATTTCATCGTGCTGCTCCTCCATTGTTACTCAATCCGCCGGTCATAGAAGCCATATCTAACGGCAGGAATCCATAATGTTTCAACCAACGTACATCTGATTCAAAGAATGTACGCAAATCAGGAATACCATATTTTAACATTGCCAATCTGTCTAATCCCAAACCAAAAGCAAATCCCTGATATTCATCCGGATTAATTCCTCCGGCTCGCAATACATTCGGATGTACCATCCCACATCCTAAAATTTCCAGCCAATCCGTACCGGCACCGATTTTCAGTTCGGTTTTCGTCTTCAGGCAACCGATATCCATTTCAGCCGATGGCTCGGTAAACGGGAAGAAAGAAGGACGATAACGCACAGGAATTTCATCAAGTTCAAAAAAGGCCTTAATAAAATCATACAAACAACCTTTAAGATGTGCCATTGTGATATTTTTATCAATAACCAATCCTTCAATCTGATGAAACATTGGCGTATGAGTTGCATCGTAATCAGAACGATAAGTACGCCCCGGAGCCACAATTCGAATAGGAAGTTCTTTCTTTTCCATTGTTCGAATTTGCACCGGAGATGTATGAGTACGCACGACAAAACTGTCATCAAAATCATCACTATCCGGGTTAGGAATATAGAAAGTATCTTGCATTTGCCGAGCAGGATGATTAGCCGGCATATTTAAGGCATTAAAATTATGAAATTGGTCCTCAATATCCGGACCTTCGGCAACTGAAAATCCCATTTGCCCGAAGATAGCCACTACTTCTTCGTAAATCTGTGAAATCGGATGCAAACGTCCCTGATTTTCCGGTCGAATTGGCAAAGTTACATCAATCTTTTCGGCGGCCAATTTGGCTTCCAATTCTTTTGTTTCCAAAGTAGATTTTTGGTCAGACAAAGCTTTTTCCACTTCAGATTTGAGAATATTCAAACCTTTTCCCAGTGCAATTTTTTCTTCTTGAGAAAGTGTTCCCAAAGTTTTCATCAACTCGGTAATTCTTCCTTTTTTTCCGAGAATTGCAACTCTTATATCTTCCAATTCTTTGACATTATTGGCAGTATTAACTTGCGTTAATAATTCAGCTTTCAAACTTTCTAAATTTTCCATTTTTCACCTGTCGTATTAGACCACGATTTAAAATAAAAAAGAGTCAACCCGAAAACACGAGGCTAACTCTTTTTATAAACTCTTAATCCGAAAACTAAAAATAAAATTAGTTCAAAGCGGATTTTGCTGTTTCAACCAATTTGGCGAAATTAGCAGGCTCTTTCAAAGCAATATCAGCAAGGACTTTTCGGTCGAGTTCAATGCCGGCTTTGTTAAGCCCGCTGATAAATCGAGAATAAGTCATATCATGCAAACGAGTAGCTGCATTGATACGTTGAATCCAAAGAGCACGAAAACTTCTTTTTTTAGCGCGACGATCACGATAAGCATATTGTAAAGCTTTTTCAACTTTTTCAACCGCAACGCGGAAAACGTTTTTAGAACGACCTCTATAACCTTTAGCCAATCCTAAAATTTTCTTGTGACGAGCATGAGCTGTCATACCTCTTTTAACACGAGACATACTAAAATCCTCCTACTATAAATATGGTAAAAATTGTTTAACAATCTTAACGTCAGCCTCGTTCACCAAGGTTGTACCGCGAGCTTGTCTTTTCATTTTTTGAGATTTAGCAAAGAGGCAGTGTCTCTTGTTTGCAAAATTTCTTTTCAATTTGCCAGTACCGGTAACGCTGAAACGTTTTTTCACAGCACTTTTAGTTTTCATCTTAGGCATTTTGCTTCCTTTCTAAATATTAGTTATTATCGGATGCTTTTCAGGTCATCAGGCATGCCATTTCGCCCGATTCACCCACATCGAAAGGATTTATAGAATCTTTTTTCAAAAATTGCAAGTATTTTATTATAAATAAGCTCTAATAGTCCATTATACGAGCTTCAAGAAGTTCGGCTAGTGGAATTTATAGAGTTATTTTCAAGACAAGTACGAGGGAGTGTACAAAGTAGTACATGACCGAGTACGCGACCGTAGAAAATGGCTCTAGAAAACCTCTAGACGAGCTTCTTCAAGAAGTTTGAAGAATGAGGCTAGTAGAGTATTTTCTAGGGGCGAAAAAAATCCTAGTGTAGACTGACCTACATGGATTTTTTGAGTTCCCCGTAAAAATGCTCTAATAGTCCATTATACAAACTTCAAGAAGTTTGGAGAATGAGACATATAGTAAGAAACCAGAGAAAATGTGAAGGAGTGTAGATAGAACTACATGACTGAACATTTTACTCGCAGTTTCTGTACTAGATGACCATTATACAAACTTCCATGCTACATAAAGGAATAAGGATCTATATCTACCACAACTCTCACATTTGAAGGAATGTTAACTTTGGATAACCACTCACGAATTAATTGCTGAATTGGAATATTTTTAGCAGTTTTTATTAACAAACGATAACGATATTTATTACGTAACATGTATATTGGTGCAGGAGCTGGTCCTAATGTGGTTATATAATCATTATTCGGAGCTGTTTGACCTAACCAAACAGCTGTTTTTTCAGTAACCTCTTGATTTGTACCGCTAACAACAATTGCAGCCAATTTTCCGAACGGCGGCATTTTCAAAATCCGCCGACTGTCTTTTTCCAACATCAAAAACTCATCTCTGTCATTTTTCAATAAAGCTTTCAGAACTGCATTTTCCGGATATAACGTTTGTAAATATACGATACCTTTTTTGGCACCTCTACCGGCTCTTCCTGATACTTGAGATAACAATTGATAAGTTCGCTCTGATGCCCGCAAATCACTGCCCATAAGCCCTAAATCTGCATCCACTATTCCCACCAGTGTCAGACTTGGAAAATGATGTCCCTTGGCAAGAATTTGCGTACCGATTAGAATATCTACCTCACCTTGCTCCATTTCTTGAATAATCTGTGAAACTTCAAGCATACTCGCAGTAATATCACTGGAAATAACTTTAACTCTGGCCATCGGAAAACGCATCTTCACTTCTTCCGCCACTCGTTCCACCCCCGGACCACAAGCAGTTAATCCGCTTTCCGACTTACACTCTGGACAAAGCTGAGGCATCGGCATCGAATAACCACAATGATGACAAATTAATGATTTTGAATTTCTATGTTCTGTAAGCCAAGCTGTACAATGCGGACATTGAATCCGATGTCCGCAATCACGACAAATTGTAAGAGGAGCATAACCTCGGCGATTTAAAAAAAGCATAGACTGTTCGCCTTTTTCGAGATTTTCTTTAAGCGCCTCAACCAAAGAGGGTGCCAACCACGAAACACCCCAAGAACCTTTAATCGGTTTATCTTTTTTCAAGTCTAATACTTTAATCTCCGGCAATTGTGCTTCGGCAAAACGACTTTCCAATCGCACGCAATCATACTTACCTTCTTCCACATTATTCAAAGTTTCAAGGGACGGTGTCGCCGTAGACAAGATAACCGGAAATTGTTCTAACTTTCCCCGAACCACTGCCATATCCCGCCCTTGATAATTAACCACATCTTCTTGCTTATAAGACGCATCATGGCTTTCATCAACTATAATCAACCCTAAATCGGCATAAGGAAGATACAAAGCTGAACGAGCTCCAATAATTACTTTTGCCCGATTTTCGATAATTGCTTTCCACACATCGGCACGTTCCCGATTTCCCAAATTCGAGTGCCACTTTGCTGGGACTACTCCAAATCTTCGCTCAAAACGAGATAACCATTGTGTCGTAAGAGAAATTTCCGGAACCATAACCAAGACTTGTTTGCCTTGCTCTAATGCTTCTGCCACTGCTTCAAAATATACTTCAGTCTTCCCCGAACCGGTCACCCCATCTAATAATGTAACCGAAAACCCCTGTCCCACTTTTGCCGCTAATACATTGGCGGCCTCTTGCTGTGCCGATGTCAGTTGCACTTTGTGATATTCGGGATTAGGCAGCATAAATTCTTTTTTATTTTCGACCATTATCGGAGTAAGAATTTCTTTTCCTATCAGGGTGTTCACCACACCGGAAGTTACACCTGCACCTTTACAAATTTCTGCTTTAGTGTATGGTGCATGCTTGAGTAAATCAATAACTCGCCAACGAGCATCTGAATTTTTGATTTTAGCTTCGGCGAGAGTTTTTCCGGAAAGAGTATATAAAGCCGTAAGTTTCGGATCATCAAAAACGGATTTAACACTTAATACCATTTTCAACACCATACCTAAAAAAGCCATATTATATGTTGCAGTAAAAGATATAAACTTCCGCATTGCTTCCGAGAGCGGGGGATAATTCAGCTTGGCGTTTATTGGCTTAATCTTTGTGTCCGACAAATCCGAAGATTTACCGATTTTCCATACCACACCTACCAATTGTTCACGCCCTTGTCGTGGATTACCAAAGGACACCGACACCAAATCACCGACAGATACATCATCTTCGGCTTTATAATCAAATACATCATTAAACGGCAGCGGCAGCAGCACGCCGACAATTTTAGTCATCTGCTTCTCCATGTTTAGCCTATCATAATTCAAAGCAATTTCCTTGCCAAGTATATTTTTTATATTTACCAAAAAATTACT
>JAFTNB010000007.1 GCA_017452115.1 Alphaproteobacteria bacterium | reverse complement strand
TGACAATAAGGTAGGAGTCATTCTTGGACACTCATTTTTTATCGTTATTCTCGAACACACATTTTTTTATCGTCATCCTCGGACTCATTTTTTTTATAACAGTCATTCTCGGACTTGTTCCGAGAATCCACTTAAAGCCTCTGGATACTCGGGATAAACCCGAGTATGACGAAGAAGAAAATTTACCCGAGTATGACAGACCTTTTATTGTCATGCCTCGTTTTCGTAAGAAAACGTCAAGGCATCTACGAATTAGCATATATTTCCTCATCTTATAGCTCCAATTATAAGAATTGCTCCTAATCAGAACTATACCATATATTTCATCAAATGTAAATTTTTAATAAAAATTATGTAAAGAAATTTGGATAAAATAAAAAGAAACATACCTGTTTGCTTGGCAGCGTATTTATGATAATTTTTGTTTTAAGTATTTAGCCGTATAACTTTTTGAAGATTTTGCAACTTCTTCCGGCGTACATTGTACAACAATTTTACCGCCGGCATCGCCTCCTTCAGGTCCGATGTCAATAATGTAATCCGCTGTTTTAATTACATCAAGATTATGTTCAATTACCACAACAGAATTCCCCTGCTCTACTAACTGATGTAAAACTTTCAATAGTTTATTAATATCTTCAAAATGTAATCCTGTGGTTGGTTCATCCAAAATATACAATGTTTTTCCGGTTGCTCGTTTGGATAATTCTTTTGATAATTTAATTCTTTGTGCCTCTCCGCCGGACAAAGTAGTGGCTTGTTGGCCAAGTTTTATATATCCGAGTCCAACTTTACGGAGTAATTCCAAACGATTTTTAATTGATGGTATAGCATCAAAAAATACATAAGCTTCATCAACTGTCATATCTAAAACATCAGCGATTGATTTATCCTTAAATTTTATCTCCAAAGTTTCACGATTAAATCTTTTACCTTTGCAAACATCACATTCAACATAGACATCAGGCAAAAAGTGCATCTCAATTTTTGTAACCCCATCTCCCTTACACGCCTCACATCTTCCGCCGGCAACATTAAAAGAAAATCTGCCTGCATTATAGCCGCGAGCTTTGGCTTCCGGCAGAGCTGCAAACCAATCTCGTATATATGTAAACAAGCCGGTGTAGGTGGCCGGATTAGAACGAGGTGTGCGTCCAATCGGGGATTGGTCAATATCAATTATCTTATCAATATTCTCTACACCGATTAATTCATCATAAATTCCGGCAGGTTCTCGGCTTCCGTTAATTTCCTTATTTAATCCTTTAAACAAAGTTTCAAGAATGAGTGAGGATTTGCCGCCGCCGGAAACGCCTGTAATACAGGTCAATGTACCTAAAGGTATCTTAACATCAACATTTTTGAGATTATTTGTTCTTGCCCCTTTAACACCGACAAAATTACCATTACCCTGACGGCGAGTTTTAGGTACGGATATTTCTTTATCTCCACGCAAATATTGAGCAGTTAAACTTTCTTGATTTTGTAATACATCTTCAACTTTACCAGAAGCTACAATATATCCCCCTTTTTGTCCGGCTTCCGGCCCCATATCCACCAAATAATCAGCAGCACGAATGGCATCTTCATCATGTTCTACCACAATCACTGTATTACCAATATCTCGCAGACGATACATAGTTTCCAGCAACCTGTCGTTATCTCTTTGATGTAAACCGATGGATGGTTCATCAAGTACATATAATACTCCGGTTAAACCTGAACCTATTTGTGATGCTAAACGAATACGCTGTGCCTCGCCGCCGGATAACGTACCGCTTTGTCGGGATAGGTTGAGATAATCCAATCCGACATTATTCAAAAAGCTTAATCTATCAACAATTTCTTTGACTATTTTATGGGCAATCTCGGCTTTTTTGGGAGTTAAAAACGTTTCCACCACAGAGAACCAATCTCGAGCCTGTCGAATAGACATTTCGGAAGCTTCCATAATATCCAAACCATTAACTTTGACAGCCAATGCTTCCGGTTTAAGGCGTTTACCATGGCAAAACTCACAAGGAGCAGCGGATTGATAACGTGAAAATTCTTCTCGTATCCATGCGGAATCTGTTTCAAGAAATCTTCTTTCCATATTGGGAACTACACCTTCAAAAGGCTTGTCCGTTACAAAACGAGAATAATACATAGGTACACAAACATCACCGGATCCGAATAATATTAAATCCTGTGCTTCTTTGGGCAAATCTTTCCATGGTGTATGCGGTGATATATTAAGGAAATCGCACAAAGAAACTAAAGTTTGATGATAAAAAGCTGATTTTCCAACATTCCACGGAGCTATTGCGCCTTGATTCAAACTC
>JAFTNB010000067.1 GCA_017452115.1 Alphaproteobacteria bacterium | reverse complement strand
GATAAATATGATAATATATCTAAAATTACTCACATTCATACACCTTTGTTGATTATGGGAGCAGGTAGAGATGCTACAGTTCCTGTGAATTTGGCAAAAGAGTTGTATGCACATGCAAAACAGCCTAAAAAGTTGATTATATATGAAGACGGCGGACATAGTAATCTTTATGATTTCAAAAACTATCAAGATATTTTGAGTTGGCTTAAGGCAAATGAAAAAAATTAGCAGTTACAGATATACATTCAAAAAGATGCTTGATTATGTTGGAGCGGCATTTCTGGCTTTCCTGCTTATTTTTTTATGGCAATTATATCGTGGTCCGATAGAAGTTCCATTTCTCAAGCCATATATTATTAAAGCGTTGAATCATGATGATTCGTCTTATCAAGTTTCTCTGGATACGGTTAATATTGAATTAGTTCGCTCCATTCAGCCTATAAAAATTATTGCAAAGAATGTTACTTATCGCAAAAATGATGATACTTTTATTGTTAATGCACCTAATACTTCTGTTTCTTTTAGTATTAGAGCATTGTTGCATGGTGTTATTGCTCCCAGTAGCATTAATGTTAATGATCCTGCTATTTATATTTTCACCTCATATGGGGTTAATAAGACATCTGATAATAACCTTACACGTAAAAAATTAGAATATTATTTTGATGGTTTTGAAGAATTTATTGAGCGATTTAATTCTGAAGATAATTCTTATTCTGAAAGTTATATTAATGAAATACGAGTAAATAACGCCGAAGTTGAATTTCATGAGGTTGAGCTTGGGCGCAAGTGGATGCTTTCTGATTTGAATTATTATTTTGAACGTGGTTATAGCGATATTGGAACTGGTTTTAATGCCTCTCTAAAATTAAATGAAAATTCTTCTACAACAATTGGATTAGATGCTAATTTTACCCCATTGACTTCAAAATTAAATTTACAACTTTATTTTGCCGATTTAATACCTGCGGATTTATTTGATAATATATTGGAAGAAAAACTACAACAAAAACTCTATTCCGTAAAACTACCTATTAATGGACGTATAGAAAGTATTGTCGATTTTAACGAAGTACGCAAAAATAAAGATGATGTTTATAAAAGTGTAGATACAGCATTTAAAAAAATTAGTATTGCTATTGAGGGAGGGCAGGGTGATATTCGTTTTTCGGATAAGGAAGAATATAATTATGCAATTTCTTCTTTTATGCTTGGTGGTGAAATTAGTGCCGGTTTAGATAAACTTAATATTCATAATGCTGATTTTGATTTAGGAGGACAAAAAACAAAAGTTAGTTTTAATGTCAGCGGATTAAAAAAATATTTTTTTGAAAATTCTTTAGAAGATATCAAAATATCTTTCAAAGCAAATATTGATAAACTTAATTTTGATAAGTTATATACCTATTGGCCAAGATATGTGGCTGAAGATGCTTGGCTTTGGTGCAAACACAGCATTCATGGCGGAGAAGCTGCCAATGCGGAATTTATTTTTGATTTTGCTTATGATAAAAAACAAAAAGAATTAGCTTTCCAAAATTTACAGGGAAGTGTTGATATTGTTGATTCAAATCTAAATTACCTAAAAGGTATGCCTGACATAAATCATATATACGGAACAGCACTATTTTCTCCTCAAAATTTAACTATTCATATTGATAAAGGAATATCTGACGGCGTTATAATGACAGGAGGATATGTCAAACTCAAAGATTTAGATAAGAAAAATAATTTTGCAGAAATCAAAATAGAAACAGAAAGTTCTATTACAGATGCACTTAAACTTATAGATAATCCGCCATTGGCGTATGCTGCAGAAATGGGGTTGAAACCGGATTCTTTTTCCGGAAGCGCCGAAACAAAATTGGGATTGAATTTTGAATTGAAATCAGACTTAAAACCGGAAGAAGTTAAAGTTGATGTTGCATCTTTATTACATGATGTTCGTATTCCTAATGTTATTGCTGATAAAGAAATTTCAGCTCAAGAATTATCCTTAAAAGTTACTAATAGCGGAATGCTTATTAATGGAGAGGCATCATTTGATGATATTCCTCTTCAACTACATTGGGATGAAAGTTTCGGACGTAAAAATTACCGTAGTAAATATAAACTAGGGTTTAAATATAATGATGCTTTCAAAAAGAAATTCGGATTAGAAAAATACAATGTGTTAAACAAACCCTATATTAGTGGTAATGCGGATGTTGAAGCAGATGTAATTGCCTATGCAGATGGCAAATATGATGTAAAGCTTAACGCAAATATGGTTGATACTGAACTCGATTTTTCTTTTTTGGGATTACTAAAACATTGGGGAGAAAAAGCCAATTTGAAAGTAGTATTGATTATAGAAAATGGCAAACTTACCTCAATACCTTCACTTGCTTTTTCTAAATCAGATTTTAATCTTAAAGGCAAAATCTCTTTGGATGATAAAGGACAAGTAAAAATTGTTGAAATTGGCGATATTCAAGGGCCTAAAACTTCTGCTCGAGCTAAAATTGAATTTGCTAATACTCCCAAGCAAAAAATAAAAATTAATGTTTCAGGTATTAGTTATGATTTATCCGTATTTTTTGCTTCCGGTAATAATAAAGTCAGCGATGTATCTAATCTTCCCCCTAAACCCGATAAGGATAAATTAGAAGATGTTACCGATATGGACATTAATATTGCGGTTAATCGTTTATGGACTAATCCGGATATTGCTGTGCGTAATTTTGCCGGTAATGCTAAATTACGTAATGGAATTGGTATTGAAGAAATGCGTGTTATTGGTAATTATGATACTTCTCCTAAATCGTTTTTACGTCTTAATTATGAACCCAGACCGAATAAAGAATATATGTTGAATATAGAGAGTAACGATGCCGGAAATACAATGAAAGTTTTACATATATACGATAATATGCGCGGTGGTCATTTAAATATTCAGGCGGTACGCCAAGCAAATAAAAAAGTTGTCGGGCATGCTAAAATTCGCAATTTCAGCCTACATAACACCCCGATTTTAGCCAAACTTTTAACTTTGTCATCGTTAACAGGTATTGTGAATATGCTGACAGGAGAGGGACTTAATTTTTCGCATTTTGATGCTCCTTTTAGTTATGACAATCAGGTTTTGAGTGTGGATGATGGGCGTGCTTTTGGTACGGTTATGGGAATATCCGCATCAGGTAGTTATGATAAGTATTATAATGAACTTAAGATAAAAGGTATGTTTGCTCCTGCTTATAGTTTAAATACAATGCTGGGAAAAATACCGTTAGTAGGTAATCTGCTGTCTGGAAAAGATGGTACTGTTTTTGCGGCGAATTATGAGATTACAGGTAATTTAGACAACCCGAGTATTAATTATAATCCGCTTTCAGCTTTAAGTCCCAATTCTTTAAAAGAAATGTTTGCTTCAATATTTGGAAAAAATGATGAGTGAAAAAACAAGAATTAAAATTGGTTTGGATTTTCATGGCGTGATTACTGATAATCCCGATTATTTCAGTTCTTTTACGAAAGAAGCAATTGCTAGAGGATATGAAATTCATATCATCACCGGTGGTCCTGCTGATGTCGTAAAAAATATGCTTGATGATTGGAATATTAGCTACACTACTATTTTTGCTATTTTAGATTTTTATAATCATTTAGGAAAAGTAAAATATTTTGCCAATGGTGAATTTAAGGTCGAAGAAACTTTATGGAACACTTCTAAAGCTCGCTATTGTGAAGAAAATGCCATTACTTTTCATATAGATGATAGCGTAACCTATGCTCAATGGTTTTCAACACCATTTTGCTATTATGAAAGCGCAGAGAAAAGATGTTGTGCAAATAGTGAAACTAAAATCTGCTTACAAGATAATCCTCAACAAGCCTTGGATGAAATATATAAATTTGCTCAACATTGTTTATAATTTTTAAGTGCATAATCTCTACATTTTCGGAGCTTGCTTTCTGCTTTTTGAGTGTCTGTATTAAGCATTTTGTAATATACAACATTTTTAAGAGCTTTTCTGCATAATGTATTAAGTCCGGATTTAGGATTAACACTTTTCAGCGGTAAAACATCATAAAAAAGTTCATCACATATATTTTTCATATTCTTTATTCCTTTATTGACTTACCCAAGCGATTCTATTGATGAATATGATATTATCAATTTTTACGGATATATTGTTTTCTGTATTTTTTAGAGAAATTAATTCAATTGTTTGTGCTTTTCTGTGTACAAATTCCGCTAATATTTTAGTCCCGTCATTCATAAATACAGCGATTCTATCACCGTGTCTGATTTCTGAATTTTTTAATAAAAGAATTGTAGAACTTTTTTTATATATTGGCTCATAGTCATTTGTATCAATTTCTAAAATATAAGCACTGTTTGTACCGATAGGAAAAGCAATAGTTTCCCATTAAGATGTTTCAGGAGCATTTTCATCTGCGCATGTTGTTTTTATGTTATCTGATAATTGAGCAAAAGGAATAGTTTTAATATTACTATACCCGTCATAGTTATCACCGTAGTTATAAAATTCTTCAAAAGATATACAGCAAAACTCCAATACTTTATTAAGACTATCAAGAGATGGCCAGCGTTTTTTGCCATCAGGTCTGATTCTTTTACTTCTATTAAAAGTTGTAGAATCAAGTCCGGACTTTTTTGCTAATCCGGAAGTTGTCATTCCCAGACTTTTTGCCAAGTTATCAACAGCACTCCAAATAGTTTCATATTTCATGTTTTGTGCAATCCTCTGTGGTTTTTTGGGAATATATTACTATCATAG
>JAFTNB010000066.1 GCA_017452115.1 Alphaproteobacteria bacterium | reverse complement strand
GATAATTTTAAATTTTTATCCTTGGCTAAATAAAGCTTTTCAGATATAAATATTTTTAATTTGATAAAATACGGAGTAGTTAAACAATGAAAAAAGACCTACACAGCAATAATAACGAAGATGCTTTTATTATGGAAGTTAATGAAGAACTAAAAAATGAAAGATTAAAACAAATTTGGGATAAATATGGTCTTATCTTTATTGCAATAATAATAGTTTCTTTAACTGCTGCAATAAGTTTTGAAACGATTAAAAATTGGTATAATAAAAAATTTCAGGATATTTCAGATACATATTCTGCAGCAACAGTATTACAAGAACAAGAAAAACATGATGAAAGTATTGCTGTACTAAAATCAATAGAAGAAAATGCAGGCGACCATATTTATGCTCAACTTGCACAAATTCAACAAGCCAACATATTATTTGAACAAAATAAAAATGAAGAAGCTATAACAATTTTGCAAAAAATTATTGATGATAGCAATACAAACGAATCACTAAAGAATGTAGCCATCATTAAAATAGCCTCTTATAAATTAGAAAATGCAACTTTTACAGATATAGAATCATTACTAAAAGGAATGGTTGACAAAGATGGAAATTGGACTGTAATTGCTCAAGAACTTTTAGCAATGTCCGCAATTAAACACAAAAATCCGGAAAAGGCAAAAGAATTATATGCCGACATTTTAGCAAATCCTAATGCTCCAGAAAATATTAAAACTCGGGCACAAGATATGTTATTGCTGCTTAATGAATAATTTTATCAATAAATTTGAGAGGTAGAAAATGTTGTATAAGTTTTCTAAGTGTTTATTTTTTGGAACTATTGTCATTATGTTGTCCGCTTGTACCATGTTTCAGGAAGAAAAAATTCTACCTGAGGGCAAAAGAATTTCGGCACTGGGAACTAAAACAGAATTAAAACAGAATATAAAAACACAAAACACAAAAATTCGGTTGCCATTGCCTAAAAAAAATTCAAAATGGTCACAAAACGGAGGCAATGCTTTGCATAATATGCTTCATCTCAAATCCTCTCCCAGACTTGAAGAATATTGGAGTGCAAACTTTGGAGAAGGTGCATCTAAAAGGGATTTCCTTATAGCATCACCAATTATTGCCCATCGTGTTGTTTTTGCTATTGATGCTGATGCGGTTGTGTCGGCTCGTCGTTTGGATAATGGTAAAAAAATATGGCACAAACGTCTGAAACCAATCAATAAAGATGACAAAGGAATTGCTCTCAAAGGAGCCGGAATTGCTTATGGCAATCAACGAATTTATGCCACTACCGGTTTTGGCGGAGTATTTGCTTTAGATATGAAAACAGGAAAAGAAATTTGGCGTTATGATACTGAAATGCCAATCAGAATCGCTCCAACAGTACAAAATGGGCGCTTATTGGTGCAAACAATTGATAATGCCTTGATTGCCCTTAATGCAATTAATGGAGAAGAAGTTTGGAAGTACAAAACAACTTCTGAAATGACAACACTTGTCGGTGGAGCAAGTCCTGCTTATAGTAGTAATGAAGATGTTGCAGTTGCCGCATTTAGTAATGGTGAATTGCGTGCGTTCAAAGCTTCTACCGGAACTCCGCTATGGGGAGAAATGCTAATTAGTCCCAAAAGAACAAATTCTTTAGCCAATATAACTGCAATTAAAGCGAATCCAATTATTGACGGAGATAAAGTATTTGCCGCAGGACATAGTGATGTATTGGCAGCAATTGATTTACGTACAGGAAAGAAAATCTGGGAAAGAGAAATATCAACATCAAATCAACCATGGATTGCCGGACAATTTATGTATGTTTTGACTGATAATTTTGAATTAATTGCATTTCAAAAGGATACCGGATTAATTATATGGAATAAAAAACTTCCTATTCCCGATTATAATGCAGGATTATCAGCTTCCGGACCTGTATTAACTAATAATAGTTTGTTAGTTACATTATCTGACGGACATGTTTTTGCAATCTCGCCGTATACAGGGCAAGTTCTTGGATTTATTAATGTTGATGATGAAGTTGAACTATCTCCAATTGTTGCTGACGGAGTTGTAATATTTACAACGAATGAGGCAGACTTATTAGCTTATAAGTAAAAGGAACTATCATGAGTATCAAAGTAGCTATTATCGGCCGCCCTAATGTTGGAAAATCTACGCTTTTTAATCGACTTGTAGGTCGTAAAGTTGCAATCGTACACGATAAACCCGGTGTAACACGTGATCGTAGAGAAGCTTCTGCAAAATTACGAGATTTAGATTTAACAATCATTGATACTGCCGGTTATGAATATTCTAAAGAAAATAACCTTGAAAGACGAATGTGGGAGCAAACCCAAAAAGCTATAGAGGAGGCAAACGTATGTTTGTTTTTGTTTGATGCCCGTGCCGGAATACAACCATATGATGAACATTTTGCAGATATTCTACGGCAATCAAACAAACCCGTAATTCTATTGGCAAACAAATGTGAAGGACGAGAACAAGAAAATAGTATTCATGAGGCGTACAAATTGGGATTGGGGCAACCTATTCCTTTTTCAGCCGAGCATGGGTTGGGTATTAATGATTTATATGAAGCATTAATACCATTTAATAAGAAATATATAAAAGTAAATATTGAAGAAAAAAACGAAGAGATTGAACGCCCGTTACAATTAGCCATTGTTGGACGCCCGAATGTCGGAAAATCAACTTTAGTTAATGCGCTTTTACATGATGATAGAATGTTAACAGGACCGGAGGCAGGTGTTACGCGTGATGCAATTACTTCCGAGTGGTGTTGGAACGGTCATAAAATTAACTTGGTAGATACGGCAGGATTACGTCGTCAGTCTAAAATTTCTGACTCACTAGAAAAGATGTCGGCGGCCAATACCAAACATGCTGCATTTATGGCTCAAGTTGTAATTTTAGTTTTGGATGCAGATGCTGTTTTAGAAAAACAAGATTTAACCATTGCACGTAAAGTTATTGAAGAAGGCAGAGCTTTAGTTATAGCGGTCAATAAATGGGACATTGCTAACCGAAAAGAAGCATTAGATCAACTTAACTATAAACTGAAAACTTCTTTAACCCAAGTAGAAGGTGTACCTACAGTTACTATTTCTGCTCTTAAAGGAGAAGGATTAGATCAACTAATGCGAGCAGTGTTTAAGGTATATGAAAGATGGAACAGCCGTATTCCTACTGCTCCGCTTAATCAATGGTTTGCGGATATGATTGATAATTATCCTCCTCCGTTAGGTAAAAATAAACGTAGAATTAAATTACGTTATATTACACAAGCCAAGACTCGTCCTCCTGCGTTTTATATTTTTTCAAGCAATCCGGAGGGATTGCCGGAATCTTATTTGCGCTATCTAACAAATAATCTACGTGAAACATTTGATTTGAGAGGAATTCCGTTACGTCTAACAGTAAGAAAGACAGGAAATCCTTATGATGATATAAAATAAATATTATAAAAAGAAAAACCTCTGAAAATAATTCAGAGGTTTTTTAATTGGCTTAAAGAATAAAATTAAGCATTTTTCTTCAAGGCTTCACCAAGGGCATCACCAAGTGAAGAACCAGCAGATGAAGTATTGCTATATTCTTCTAATGCTGTC
>JAFTNB010000065.1 GCA_017452115.1 Alphaproteobacteria bacterium | reverse complement strand
CTAATAATTTATCAGATAAAGCACCTGAAAGTGTTTGTATTCGTTGCGGACGTTGTATTGAGGTTTGTCCGATTGGACTTTTACCATATGAAATATCAAAAGCTGTAAACAACCACAATTTAGATGAACTCAATAAGCTAGGTACATTAAATTGTATTGAATGTGGATCTTGTGCTTATATATGTCCCGGAAGATTGCCGCTTCTGGATAGTTGCAAACTCGGCAAAATTGAACTAAAAAAACTAAAAAGGGGAAAATAAGCAATGCTCAAAATTTCCACCGCTCCACATATGAGCTCACCTATTAATACCAATATCATCATGCGTGATGTTATCATTGCTCTTATGCCTGCTGCTTTAGTCGCTATATTGTTTTTCGGTTTTAATGCTCTTACCGTGATTTTAAGCTCTATTGCTGCGTGCATGCTATGTGAATACGCTCTAAATCGCTGGGTATTACACAAAGCCAATACACTGCGAGATGGATCTGCTGCTATTACCGGACTATTGCTTGCTTATAACCTTCCTTCAAATTTTCCGATTTGGATGATTCTTATTGGCGCATTCGTTGCTATCGGCATTAGTAAAACTGCTTTTGGAGGTCTTGGAAAAAATTTATTTAATCCAGCCTTAGTCGGACGAGTATTTTTATTTGTATCTTTCCCCTTACAAATGACTTCTTGGCCTCGTCCAAAATTTCTTGATTTTTTGAATACTGATGTACAAACCGGAGCAACCACCCTTGGTATCTTAAAACATCTTGATGCAGAAACCTCCGCAACTACATTAACTAGCCATGCTCCTGCTCTTGATAATGTTCCGTACTATTGGCAAATGTTAATTGGATATACCGGTGGTTGCATTGGTGAAGTATCAACAATTGCTTTAATATTAGGCGGATTATATCTCATTAAACGCGGTGTCATCAGTTGGCATATTCCATTTTATTATATTGCATCAGTATTCATTATAACTTCTTTCTTATGGCTCAAATACGATACTCCTGCATATGATCCGATAACACACTTGCTATCTGGAGGATTAATGCTGGGAGCTATATTTATGGCTACTGATTACGTCACTTCTCCTATGACAACTAATGGTAAAATTATTTTTGCTATCGGTTGCGGCTTGCTTACTGTCATCATACGTCTTTGCGGGGCTTATCCGGAAGGAGTTTCCTTTGCTATTTTGATTATGAATGCCTTTGTTCCGCTTATTGATAACTACACTCATCCTCGCTTATTTGGTACAGGGAGAAAATAAATGACAAAAGAAAACAAAGTGCTGTCTTCAAGTCTATCTCATATGATTATAGCCATGACATCTGTTGCTATTTTTGCAAGTACAATTATTGGTTTTAGCCATTCTGTTACCAAAGAACCAATTCAAATAGCCAAAGACAATCGTAAACTGGAAGCAATCAAAGAAGTAATTAGTACTGAATTTGACAATAATCCCTTTGCCGAAAGAATAGATATAGGTAATGGAATAGAATTATATCCAGCTCGCCTCGGTACCAAAATTACATCTATTGCCATGAAGAGTTATAGCAATAATGCATTTAGCGGTCGCCTTGAATTAATTGTCGGTTTCATGCTTGATGGAACTATAAATGGTTACAAAATAATTGAACAAAAAGAAACACCAGGACTGGGAACCAAAGTTACAGAACAAAAATTTTCATCACAATTCAAAGGATTAAATCCCGAAAATGAAAGTTTTAAAGTAAGACAAGATGGCGGAGAAATTGATGCTGTAACTTCTGCAACAATTAGTTCTCGCGCAGTAATTGATGCAATCAGCCGTGCATACAACAAATACATTATTTTCAGCAATATATAAGGAGTATCTATAAGATGTCAAAAGAAAGCTGGAATAATCTAACTCGAGGTATATTCAAAGAAAATCCTACCTTTGTTATGTTATTGGGAATGTGCCCAACTTTAGGCGTAACTACTTCTGCATCTAACGGTTTAGGCATGGGACTAGCTACATTATTTGTTTTAATGCTTTCCAATATTGCAATCTCATCAATCAAAAGCTTAATTCCAGAAAAAGTCCGTATTCCTTGCTATATTGTAATTATTGCTTCTTTTGTTACAGTAGTAGATTTGCTTATGTCGGCTTATCTGCCCACACTTCATGCCAAATTAGGTATTTTTATTCCATTAATTGTAGTAAATTGTATTATCCTTGGACGAGCCGAAGCTTTTGCTTCTCAAAACAATATCCTACAATCTTTTTTTGATGCAATAGGTATGGGAATAGGTTTTACTTTAGGTCTAACCAGTCTTGGAATTGTTCGCGAGATATTAGGTAATGGTGCAATTTTCGGTTGGAACTTCGTAGGTGAGGGCGCCAATACCATTTTACTCTTTATTATGCCTCCCGGTGCATTTTTAGTACTTGCCGGATTAATCATAATTTTCAACAAATTACGCGGAGTAGTTAAAT
>JAFTNB010000064.1 GCA_017452115.1 Alphaproteobacteria bacterium | reverse complement strand
GTATATCACTAATATGAACCTTTATTATATAATTCTTTATGGAAATATGTTCCTAAGCGCAAAGCAATATCATTAGCGATAATTTTTGCTGCATCTTCTTCGGTTTTCTTTTGTGCTGTTGTGGTAGAATAGGGATTTGATAAAATATTATAACTTACAAAAGAAATACTATTTCCTTTGAGAATTTTTTTATTATTTTGCTCCAAATAATATGAAACTTTGTATCTGATACGTTCACGTGTAGCAGTAATGTCTCGGCGCATTGCTTGTTGGGTAATTTGTTTGTTTGCCGGTTTAACATATAAACGATATTGGGGATTTTTAGGAGAGCCTAGAGGTGTGACTAAATCAAGTAATTGATTGCGTACTTGTTGACCAAAACGTTCGGCAATCGGCTCAATAGAAATTTTAGCCATTTCTTGAGTTACTGAATTATCAAAATTACCACTGAAATACCAAGAATTATTATTTTGTTTTTTGGCGTAAAGAGGTTCAAAACCACAAGATGTGAGGAGAAAAATTCCGCAGATAAGTATAAGTATTTTGTTCATGGTTAACCTTTTAGATATTAATATGCATTAAATGTAGCCGTATTTCTGTTTTAAGTCTATAGTTTTTTTATTTCATCACACAAACAAAAAAGATTACAAAACTCTAAACAGAATTATGTAATCTTTTTTGTTTCTTACTTTTTGGGGTATTGGTAGTATTGTTTAATACTCAAAAATTTTTTATTCTTTTCTTCTTTTTTGCTTTTTCTTATAGCTAACCAGATGATAATCAATAAAGGAAGAAAAGCTAAAGCTTGCCAGTAACCCTTAGTTGTAATTAAAATAATTACGGTAATGATTGATAATATTACAATCGAACATACAAAAGAACGATGGTAATTTGTTTTTTTTCTTTTCATAATGATTAAATTTTAGTTTTGAAAAAATAACATATTTTGTGGTATCTGTCAATAATTTAGATAAGAGAGGCAATTTCGGCTCTGACTATATCTATACCACGATTTTTTTCGGAGCTGGTTGCAAGTATGTTAACATATGCGGCACCGTGAGTTTTGATTGTTTCTTGGGTGTTCTTTAATACTTTACTTAAGGCAACTTCAGAGATTTTATCGGTTTTTGTTAGAACTATTTGATAAGTAACGGCAGCGGCATCAAGCATTGTCATTATTTCTTCATCGACTTTCTTGATTCCGTGGCGAGAATCTATGAGCATGAAAACTCTTTTTAATTCAACTCGACCTTGAAGATAGGTGAAAATCATTTTTTGCCATTGTTTGACTAAAGCTTCTGGGGCTTGAGCAAAGCCATAACCAGGAAGGTCAACAAGGTGGATTTTATCGGCAAGATTAAAATAATTCAGTTGTTGAGTTCTTCCTGGGGTGTTGGATGTTTTTGCTAAACCTTTTTGTGCAGTAACGGCATTAATTAAACTTGATTTTCCGACATTGGAGCGGCCGACAAACGCTACTTCCGGAAGCTCGGAAACCGGCAGTTGTTCTAATTTGGCAACACTAATAACAAAATTACAAGCTTTGCTGAATAAGCTTTGAGCAGCTTGAAGTTGTTCTGTGCTGAAAACTGCCGGTTCAAATGACATTATTTTACTCCCAGTTTGTGCATGATAGCTTTTTGCTGAATGATTGATAGGATATTGCTTAATGTCCAATATATTACCAAACCTGATGCAAAATGTCCAAGCATAAAAGTGAAGATTAATGGTAAGAAAGCCATTACACGAGCCTGATCCGGATTAGTGGGAGCCGGGTTAAGTTTTTGTTGTATGTACATACTTAATCCCATAAGTATCGGCCATACCCCAATATCCAGAAGAGAGGGTATCGGCAGACCACTCATGGCAGATATAGTCAAAGGATCCGGTGCTGACAAGTCTT
>JAFTNB010000063.1 GCA_017452115.1 Alphaproteobacteria bacterium | reverse complement strand
TTGATAATGTTGAACAATTAAAAGATCAATTACAACAATATATGTTGTATTATAATGAACTCAGACCTCATCAAGCTATCAATAATTTAACTCCTCATAATTTTGCTAAAAAGTGTATGCGAAATTCTTGACTTGCACAAGTATGACTATAAAAAATGTGTGTCAGAGAATGACACCTACCGTATCGTCATACTCATGTAATCTTTCTTTTCTGTCATACTCGTGCTTGACACGAGTATCCATGGATCCTCGGAACAAGTCCGAGAATGACTGTTATAAAAAAATGAGTACGAGTATGACTGTAGTGAGTGTATGTCCAAGAATGACTGTTATAAAAAATGAGTACGAGTATGACGAGAGAATGTGTGCATCCGAGGATGATTGTATATCATTAATTTAGAGATGTCTTGACGTTTTCTTACGAAAACGAGGGGTGACAATACTATTAATACAGGGATGACAATAAAGAGGAAATAATAAGGATAAAAAAACCCTGAAGATTGTGGTTGCAATTTTCAGGGTTATGAATTGGTGGGATTATACCAATTTATTATCTAAAGAAAATAGCGATATTGGTATTGTTTTCATCGGCTGCATTGGCACAAAGTGCAGCAGCACCGGCGAAAGTAACCTTACCGGTTACGGCATCTGTCGCAATAGCGCCATCTGGTTCAGCTGAACCATCTTCACTAATATCGCCGGAAGCAACACCGGAAAAACCACTAATACCCCAGTCGGCGGTAGCCAAAGTTACGCAAGTTTCCAATGGAATACCGAGATATTGAATGAAGAAACCCATATTTTCATAGCCTTGAACCCCACTTGTAGCAGCGCCGACTTTAACTTGACCTAAAAATGTGTTTACCAATGTAGTAGCCACTCCCGGTTCATACATATCAGCAGAAGCAAAGCCCCATTTACGTGCATTCTCTGTAGTTAAACCGGCATAGGATGAGGAGCTGGCAAAAGCGGTGCGAATGTTGGCGCTCAACATAGAAATCTGGTCAATAGTTTTGGTCATTTTGTATTTTGCCATAGCTTTAGAATATCCGGCGATACCCCCAACTGACAAAACGCCGATAATCGCAAGCACACCAAGCATTTCCACCATGGAACGTCCCGACTGCTCACTTTTGTATAATTTTTTCATCTCCATTCTCCAAAGAAATTTTCTATCATGTTTCATACTATACATTATAATAAGTTAAATAATTATGAACAATACTAACTTTAGTCATAAGTCATAAAAATCAACGAATTAGGTGTATAGTTTTTGTTCTTACCTTTTATAATACTTAATAAAGGTTAATTTTTTATTGCGCTTTTCGTTGTTCTATTGCTTTTTTTAGATAGCGGTTAGTGGCCGGTGTATCGGTGTTATCTAAACTGGTCATTTCATAAAAGACTAACTCCTGATTATCGGTAGTATAGAGATAGAGTTTGTTGCCCTCCATTTTGAAACGATTAACCTTGCTTAGTGCCTGAAGATATTCATGCTCGGCTTCCATTTGTTCGGCAGGTCCGCTCATCATAGTAGATCCGGCAGGGTTAAAAGTCAGATTTTGTCCTTGCTCGGTATAATTTCCAAAATAACGGTTAACTCCGGATTCACCATAGAACCGTTTGCTTTTGCTTTCAAAGCCAAGTGTTATTTTGGTATCGGTAGGTGTTTGATAGAGAATATAAGCTCTATCGGCAAAACTTTGCGACGTTTCGGTTTTGTGACAAGCAGAAAATAGTAACAATGCGGTAAAAAAACTCAAAAATTTTTTCATTAATATACCTCTTTGATATTTTTGTTAATGTTAGCAAGTTTATTTTATCGGCTCAACAGAAATAAAAGATTAAGAGCTATATTGTTGATAAGCGCAGTCGGTAAATATCTGTTTGACAATTATTTAATTGCGTTATATGGTTAGCCCACATAATATTTATTAATTTAAAATATAATTCTATGGAAAATTATTTTAATGAGCGTGAAGATTTTCGCGCTGTGATGTTGCAGACCTTAAAAATCAGGTTTCCGAAAATGGTGTGGCGTCAAGTTGTACATATTTTGGGCAAAGAGCAAGCACGAGTGTTGTTTAATCTGATGAAAACGGATAATTTTTATCTGCTTTTCATGGTAAATCCTAATGTGC
>JAFTNB010000062.1 GCA_017452115.1 Alphaproteobacteria bacterium | reverse complement strand
GGTAATAGAGCCATTTTTTGTAGAAGTAATACGCTCTTGCATTGCTCCCATATCGGTACCCAATGTCGGCTGATATCCCACAGCGGATGGAATACGTCCAAGCAAAGCAGAAACTTCAGAACCGGCTTGAGTAAAACGGAAAATATTATCAACAAAGAATAATACGTCCTGATGTTCTTCATCACGGAAATATTCTGCCTGTGTCAAACCGGATAAAGCAACACGTGCACGAGCTCCAGGAGGTTCGTTCATCTGCCCATAAACGAGTACGGTTTTAGACTTATCACCTTTAAGATCAATAACACCGGAATCAATCATTTCATGATACAAGTCATTACCCTCACGAGTACGCTCACCCACACCGGCAAAAACAGAATAACCGCCATGACCTTTAGCAATGTTATTAATCAATTCCATAATTAATACGGTTTTGCCTACACCGGCACCACCAAACAAACCAATTTTACCACCTTTGGGATATGGTTCAAGCAAGTCAATAACCTTAATACCAGTAGTCAAAATTTCCGTATCTGTAGATTGGTCAACAAAAGCCGGAGCCGGACGATGAATCGGATAATATTCTGCAGCATCAACAGGACCACGCCCATCAACCGGTTCACCAATAACATTAATAATACGCCCCAACATTTTTGGACCTACAGGAACTTCAATCGGTTCGCCGGTATTAACAACTTCTTGTCCGCGAACAAGCCCATCCGTTGTATCCATAGCAATCGTACGAACAACATTTTCACCCAAATGTTGAGCTGTTTCTAAAACAAGTTTTACTCCATTATTTTCACATTCCAATGCCGTCAAAATATTAGGTAAATCTTCGGTTCTGTCAAAACGAACGTCAACAACCGCACCGGTAACTTGAGAGATATGACCGATTGAAGCAATTTTACGAACTTTTTTCTGAACTTTAGGCGCAGATTTAACTTCCTTTTTTGCTACTTTAGCAACAGTTTCTTTTTTTGTTTTCGTTGCTGTTGTTTTGGCTGTAGCTTTAGCTGCAACTTTTTTAGAAGTTGCTTTTTTTTCTGTTTTTGCGGTTGTTTTCTTAACCGCTTTTTTCTCAACCATTTTTATCTCCTTATAAAGCAATTTGGCTTGATAATAATTCTGTTTTGTAAAATTGCTCTAACATACCCATAATTATGTTTTAGGGCGGCTAGTAGAGTAATTTTAACAGCGAGAAAAATTTTAGCACTAGCAAAATTGCTCTAATAGCCCCATAAAACACAATTATAATTAGATTGCCTCTGCACCTGCTATAATCTCTATCAACTCTGTTGTAATCGCTGTTTGACGAATACGATTATATTTAAGAGTAAGACGAGAAATCATATCAGATGCATTACGGGTTGCATTATCCATAGATGACATTCGAGCCCCATGTTCGGATGCCTGACTTTGAACAATCGCCTGAAACAAACTACTTTTGAATACCAGCGGAAGCATACCTGTTAATAAACCGATTTTATCCGGTTGATACTCATAAAAAGCACCATGAACTACATTAACAGGTTCATGAACTTTATTATAGGCAAAACTCTCTATTTTAACCGGAAGAATTTGTTCAGATACTACATTACGACTAATTGCCGAAACAAACTGACTATATACGACTTCACAAACATTAATTTGTTTCTTTGCATACATATCCAAAATAACCTTGGCAATATCGGTAGCTTCGTAATACTTTGCGCCTTTTTTAGCTATGCTTTCAACGGAATTAACCATCAAATCGCCATAACGTTTTTTGAGCAAATCACGTCCCTTACGTCCTATACACATAAGTGACACATGTTTTCCTTCGGCTTTCAGTTCCTCGATTCTGCTTACAGCCATGCGGGCAACTGCGGAATTATAGCTACCGCACAAACCTCTATCCGAAGTCATTACTAACAACAAATAATTATTATCAGTACCGTTTCCACGCATCAACTCCGGATAAACATATTTAATATTTTTTTCAGCCTCATCAAAACGCATATCATAAAGCAACCGAGCTGCAGATGAGAGAATATTGTTAGAATAGAATGCAGATTTATCAACCAATCCTTGTGCACGTCGCAACCTTGCTGCGGCAACTAATTTCATCGCAGAAGTAATTTTCTGTGTAGATTTAATTGAATCAATCCGGATTCGTAATTCTTTCAAGCCTGCCATAGTTTACTAATTCCTTATGCTGCCTCTTTTTCTTCAACAAATTCACTAACAAAGCCATCAAAGAAAGATGTCAAAGCTTTATCTGTTTCATCAGATATAACTTTCTCATCTCGAATTTTCTTCAACAAGTTTGCATGATTTGCCTTCAACGAATACAAAGCTGCTTCCTCAAATTTACCAATTTCTTTTACCGGAACTTTATCCAAATAACCACGGACACCGGCAAAAATAGAAACCACTTGCTCTTCTACCGGCATCGGCTGATTTACAGGCTGTTTCAACAGCTCTGTTAAACGTGCCCCACGTGCTAACAAATTTTGAGTAGAAGCATCCAAATCCGAAGCAAACTGAGCAAAAGCTGCCATTTCACGATACTGTGCAAGCTCAAGTTTAATTTTACCGGCTACTTGCTTCATCGCTTTAATCTGCGCTGCAGAACCTACACGGCTAACCGAAATACCCACATTCACGGCTGGACGCACACCTTGGAAAAACAAACTCGTTTCCAAGAAAATCTGCCCGTCTGTAATAGAAATTACATTTGTCGGAATATATGCGGACACATCACCGGCTTGTGTTTCGATTACAGGAAGTGCGGTTAAAGAACCTGCTCCATCTTCATCACTCATCTTAGCGGCTCGTTCAAGCAAACGAGAGTGAAGATAGAACACATCTCCCGGATAAGCTTCACGCCCAGGTGGACGACGAAGCAACAAAGACATCTGGCGATATGCCGTAGCTTGTTTAGATAAATCATCATAAAAGATAACAGCATGCATTCCACGGTCACGGAAATATTCTCCCATAGCACAACCAGAATAAGGAGCAATATACTGCATCGGCGCCGGATCAGAAGCCGTTGCCTCAAAGATAATTGTATAATCAAGAGCACCGGCATCTTTTAAGGTTTTAACCACTTGTGCTACCGTAGAACGTTTTTGCCCAACCGCAACATATACACAAAACAACTTATCTTTATCAGATTTTGCAGCATCATTTAATTTTTTCTGATTAATGATTGTATCAACAATAATAGATGTTTTACCAGTCTGACGATCACCAATAATCAATTCACGCTGTCCACGTCCGATTGGAATAAGGCTATCAATAATTTTAAGTCCTGTTTGCATTGGTTCATGTACACTCTTACGTGCAATAATACCTGGAGCTTTCACTTCAGCACGACTAAATTCTTTAGCCTTAACAGCTCCTTTGCCATCAATAGGCTCACCAAGAGCATCGACAACTCGTCCCAATAATTCTTTACCGACAGGAACACTAACGATTGAATCCAAACGTTTCACAGTATCCCCTTCACGAATTTCATCATCGGCACCAAAAATAACCACCCCGACATTATCTTCTTCCAAGTTAAGAGCCATACCCTTTGCCCCACTTGCAAATTCGACTAACTCACCGGCCTGAACATTATCCAACCCATACACACGTGCGATTCCATCACCGACAGAAAGGACTTGACCGACTTCCGAAACATCCAAATCGATACCGGAATTAGCAATTTTTTCTTTAATGATAGAAGATATTTCACTAGCATTTATAGACATTATTGTCCACCTTTCATAACTTGTTCAATACGATTAAGTTTTCCAAGAATGGAATCATCTATCATATTTGAACCATATTTAACTTTTAGCCCACCGATAATTTCCGGTTTCACCACATAAGAAACTAATACCTGTTGATTTAATTTCTTTTCAAGAGTTACTTCAAGCTTTTTTGCTTGTGTAGAAGAAAGAGATTGTGCAGATTGCACTTCAACTTCAATAACATTATTCTTTTGATGATAAATATGAACAAACTCTTGCAAAATTTCCTTTAATTCAGCAAAACGTCCATTTTCAGCAATGATATTCAAACAGTTCTGAATTTCTAAACCCAAATTCATTTTTTTGCTCACTGCATGCAAAGCTTCAATTTTTGCTTCATTACCCCACAAAGGATTCGCAAGATATTTAATGAAATTAGCATCTTTAGAAATCTCTAATTGCAATTTCTTTATATCATCACAAACTTTATTAACTGCCTTTTTAGCAGCTGCTACTTCATATAACGCCAACGCATATGTTGTAGCAATTTTGGATTTAGAAACTTTTTTCAATTCACTCACTCTACGTAAATCAAATTAACTAAAGCTATCATATGCAACAAATTATTTCTAATTTATTAATAGAAAACATATTTTACAAGTTTTGAAGCATGCTTTTTCCACAACCTGAATTTTTATCACGATTCGCGAAAAAAAAATTTTTATATCAAATATCATACAATCAAAAAAAACAGCTACAAACCAAACGCTCATAACTGTTTTTCTAATTAACATACTATACTTATTTCTTTTTATGCTGATTTTTTACTTCTGTTGCAACATCAATCCCATCAACAACCGCATTTGCAGTCGTGCGAATACAACGCCCATCAATATAAGCCCCCGGTTCAATCGCTATAGAATTATGCGCAACCTCACCGACTAACTTAGCTGTTTTTGCAATAAACATTTTATCAACACTAGCTTTTCCCTGCAATGTACCATACAAATGAAGTGTCTGCGTTTTTATCACTCCATACACTCCACCTTTAAGCCCTATCACCAGCTCCGCACAAGAAACATCTCCGTCTACACGCCCATCAATATGTACAACACCGTCAGAGATAATATTGCCTTTCACATTACTACCTTCACTAACAATTGTCGGCACCGGCACATCATTCGTACTATGTCCTACCTTACGTGCAAATTTCAAATACAAAATTCTTTTTAAATTTTTCATAATTTTAATCCCTTTTATGACTTTTTAGCTTTAAGAAAAGGCATTGGATTCACCGGACGACCTTGATATAAAATCTCATAATGTAAATGCGGACCGGTTGAACGACCTGTATTCCCCACCTCACCAATAGCTTGATTATATTCTACATAATCACCTTTTTTAACATAAATTTTATGTAAATGTGCATATTTTGTAACAAAACCGTTTCCATGATTAATTTCCACCAAATTACCATACCCGCCGGCCACTTCAGCACGTGTAATTTTTCCCTTGGCTTGTGTTTTTATCTTATTCCCCGTACGGCTGGCCAAATCGATTCCCTTATGGGTTGCTTTTTTAGCTTTAAAAGGATCTGAACGAGTACCAAAATGAGATGTAACCCAATAACTCCATACAGGCTTACCAATAGGAACATAATGCATAACTTCACGATAATATTCCACATCTTCTACTGTTTTATAAATCTCTGCAATTTTTTTGCTAAGTATCTTATCTTTAAGTTCTACTTTCATATCCGGCATAAAAGGACCGCCTTTACCGCCATCTTTTTTACTATTTGCCAATGCATTAAAATACAAACCGGCACGACGAATAGGCACATTAATTTCAGCAAATGCACTTTTAATTTTTTGTACTTCTTTGTTTGCCAATACTTTAATTCGGTCAAAGACTTCTGTTTCTGCACTGCGAATATCATCAACAGCACTATACATTTCACGCAGATGTTCTTTAAGTTCATCTCTTTCTGAAGCTGCAATATCGCGCTGCAATAAAGCCTCATTCAAACTAATTTGTTGGGAAACTTTTTCATCAGTCAACCAATCTGTCTGTGCAGTAATTTGTTTAATCTTATCTTCCAAAACTTCTGCCTGTTGCTTATATTTGTTCAGCTCCGGAGTTTGAGACTTTTGCTTTTCCAAATTGCTAATCATATTATTCACATTATTATGTAGATTAACAAAATCCCCCATTAACTCCAGATAAGCATGCCTTGTTTGCAACAACTCTCTATCACGGCTACTCAAAATATTGCCGGTTCTATTATAAAGATAATAAGAATAAAAACTTCCCACAGCAACCAATAAGGCAACACACAACATCCCCATTTGCATTTTTGAGGTTATATTCCAAACTTTTGCACATCCTCGGCTACGAAAGATAATTTCTTTATCTGAAAACAGTTTTTTCTTCTCTGCATAATTTATATGGTAACCTGAATTATGTTTACCAAAATCAAAATTCATACAAAAACAATCCGTTTGTTAATCCAATATATAATTCGTCACCTCTTATAACAAAAAAAATTTTAAAATACAGCTTTTTTTGCAAACTTATCCAAAGAGTAAAAAAAAAACTTGTTTTTTATACGGATTCGTCACAGTATAACAATACTGGATAACAGGAGATTAGAAACAGATGAAACAAAATCTTAATGGCATATGGGAACTAATAAGCACTTGGTTTTACATTGGCAAATCTCGTTATGCCCCCGGCACGGTTGGTTCAATAGCAACATTACCTTTGGTGTATCTTCTACATTCATATTTTGGTATCTGGAGCGTTATTATTTTTGCTCTTATAATCTCCATACTAGGAACTGTCGCTGCCCATTCTTTTTCAAAAGAGATAGTTATAT
>JAFTNB010000061.1 GCA_017452115.1 Alphaproteobacteria bacterium | reverse complement strand
GAACGAAGAGTTTTAGAACATACTCTTAATTTGAAAATTTTACCGAGAGTTTCACTCAAGAGAGAAACGCTTTGCAAGTTAGGTAGAAAGCGACGACGAGTACGATTGTTTGCGTGGCTTACGTTGTTTCCGCTCTGTGCACCGATACCTGCGATATCACATTTTTTTGCCATTGTAATTGTCCTTTTGATTAATCAATAAAATAAACTTGTTGCTTGTTAATAAGCATATTTGACGGATAAGTCAAGAAAAATCTGCTGAAAATGGAAATTTTTTGTGGTAATTCACATAAAAATGATATAAAAGATGTTTGTTATTTGTGTGTACCCGTAGCTCAGTTGGATAGAGTATTGGCCTCCGACGCCAAGGGTCGTGGGTTCGAATCCCTCCGGGTACGCCAATTTTAGCCGCCAAAATTAGGCGGTTTTTCATCGGAGGGATTCAAACCCACTCGTGGGTTCGTTCTTGCTCGTAAGCTTTGCCTTGTGGCAGTCGCTAACTCGCTTCGGTCACTCGGTTTATTGATGTTTTTTTATGTGAATTACTTGATTATAAGTTTTGATTATGATATTTTATATTCGGTTATTTTTTTTAGGAGTGTAAAATATGGGATGTAGTAATCCAAAATGTAAGAATCCAGATTGCACTTGTGGTGATAATTGTAAATGTGATGAAAATCATCAATGTAGTGAAAATGATAACAATAATTGCAAAGATGAATGTTGTTGTCATTAGTTTTAAGTGTTAAAAAATTAACCGCTTAGATAAGCGGTTATTTTTTTAAGCAACGGAAATTTCGACTTCATTTTTAGGTAAATCTTTTAAGTTATATCCTTTAGAAGTTATTAAATCTCGAATTCGGTCTGATTCTGCCCAGTTTTTGTTAATTCTAGCTTGTTTACGTTCTTCAACCAAAGCCATGATTTCAGCAGGAATTTCAGTTTTTTCTTCTGTATTAAGAACTAAGTTTTTGGCTAAGCCAAGTCCGAGCAAAACATCAACATTATTTAAAAATTTGAACTTATCGGAAGAAGTCATTTGTTTATCTTTAATTACTGCCCAAAGAATAGCCAAAGCTTGAGGTGTTTTGAGGTCATCAAACATATAATTATCAAATTGGGTTAAATAATTATTATACAACGAAGTTGAAAGTTCATTATTTTCATCGGATGATTGGCTAAATTCTTTGTATTTGCCAAGCAGGTTACGGTAAGTTGTTGCCGCAGCATCTAAATTATCGTAAGAAAAAACTAAAGATGAGCGATAGTGAGAGGTTAAGCATAGATAACGATAATGCTCCGGCAAATACCCTTTTTCTATTAGAGTATCCAATGTAATAAAGTTTCCTTTAGATTTGGACATTTTTTGGTCTTTCATCTGCAAAAATTCACCATGCATCCAGCAATTGCACCATTTGTGTCCGATATTGCCTTCACTTTGTGCAATTTCGTTTTCATGATGGACTGCAATATGGTCAACACCGCCACAATGAATATCAAGATGTTCACCCAGATACTTCATTGCCATGGCGGAACATTCAATATGCCAACCGGGGTATCCTCGTCCCCAAGGCGAATCCCATTGTAAGATTTGATCCTTGAATTTAGAAACGGTAAACCATAAAACAAAATCGGATGGATTTCTTTTATTAGTATCTTGCTCTACACGTGAACCATGTTTTAAATCATCGCGATTTTGACCGGACAAACAACCATATTTAGGAAATTTTGCGGTATCAAAATAAACGTTACCATTAGAAACATAAGCGTATCCGTTGTCTTCCAATTTTTTTACAAAGTTAATCATGTCTGCAACATGTTCAGTTGCACGGCAGACGATATCCGGACGTTCAATATTCAAAGCGGAAGTATGTTTAAAAAATGTGTCTTCATATTTACGGGCAATTTCAAGTACACTTAATTTTTCTTTTTCCGCTGCAAGCAACATTTTATCATCGCCCTCGTCAGCATCACTGGTTAAGTGTCCGACATCGGTAACATTCATGGCATGCTTGAGTTCATAACCGGAACGTTTGATTGTTTTGCGTAACAAATCCTCAAAAATATAGGTGCGCAGATTGCCGATATGAGCATAATTGTATACAGTCGGACCGCAACAATACATTCTTACCACATTATCAGGGTTAGATGGTTTAAACTCTTCAATAGAACGAGTAAGTGTATTGTATAATTTTAGTGTCATTTTTTTATTCCTTAACTGTATAAAAACCGGCTAAAGTATAGACATGTTCTTAAGGAGAGTCAATTGCTAGTTTATGCTATGAGAGGTTTTATAATCAGAAATTTCGGTGTTTTGACGGCGAAAAGCAGGAACTATTTCCGGTCTGCCCTCAACTTGTAATTCCGGATTTACAAAACTAAGATTTCCTTTTTCTACAAAATAAAAATCTCTGCGGATGGCGGTTTTATCTTGGATAGACAATTCATTCCATTCTTTATCTGTCATGCCATAGGGGTAAGAATGTTGTTTGGGCCAAAGAGAGCAAGCGGAAATTAAAATAGTTAGTCCCAAAAGCAATGGGGTTTTCATGATATTCTCCTTGTTATTTGTTATATCCGTTATTTAAGTAAAACTTAATATGATAAATTCAATCCTTGCCAGTATAAAAAAGGTTTATGTTATGATTAACCTATTGTTTAGAAAAAAAGAATATGATGAAGAGCATAATTTCAACGGAATCCGAAACGAATCTGCAAGAATCGCAAGGAACTGTTGGTTTTTATGGATAATATCAACTTATAAGGAATTTTTATATGTTTGGTTTGAAGAAAATCAGTCGTTTGTTAGGAGCAGCAGCACTTTTGGCAGTGGGTATGGCTAAAGGGGCAATGGCTTCAGAAATTGACCTTAATATTCCCTCGTTGGATGTGGAATATAATTTATTCGGATATTCAATCCTCGGTTCTCAAATTTTGTTTTATGGTTTGAGTATTTGTGTTTTGGGTATGTTGTTTGGGTTGTATGAGTTTGTGAAAATAAAGAAAATGCCGGCACATAAGCTTATGCTGGATGTGTCTGCATTAATTTATGCAACTTGCAGAACTTACATGAAACAACAGGCAAAGCTTTTGGTTTTATTGGAAGTGTTTATTGCAGTTTGTATTTTTTATTATTTCTTTTATTTGAATGCAACTCCGTTACCGATGGTATTGAATATTTTGTTATGGTCTATTTTGGGTATTCTTGGCTCTTATACGGTTGCTTGGTTCGGTATGCGGATTAATACTTATGCCAATTCTCGAACAGCTTTTGCTTCTTTGCAAGGAAAAGCTTTTCCGGTTATGAGTTTACCTCTTCGTTCCGGTATGTCTATCGGTGTATTGTTGATTTGCGTTGAATTAATTATGATGATTGTTATTCTCTTGTTTATTCCAAGAGAAAATGCCGGAGCTTGTTTTGTCGGTTTTGCTATCGGTGAATCTTTAGGCGCTGCTGCTTTGCGTATTTGCGGCGGTATCTTTACAAAGATTGCTGATATCGGGGCAGACTTGATGAAGATTATTTTCAAGATTGATGAAGATGATGCACGTAATCCGGGGGTTATTGCCGATTGTACAGGTGATAATGCCGGTGATTCCGTCGGACCTACTGCTGATGGTTTTGAAACTTATGGCGTGACCGGTGTAGCTCTTATCAGCTTTATTGTTCTTGGCGCCGGTATGATGTATGCTCCTAATGGTGAATTGACATTAATGGCAAACGGAATTGATATTCAAG
>JAFTNB010000060.1 GCA_017452115.1 Alphaproteobacteria bacterium | reverse complement strand
CATTTGGATTTATACAATTATCAATCCATTACCGGTCTTAAAGCTCAAACTTATGCCGGATATGGATCACAAGCTTATAATATTGTAAGTTTTGAATCTTCGTTGTCTGTTACGCAAAATTTCTTGGCAAATAATGATTTACTTAATATTGAAATTAAGGCAATGAATACTGCAATGGAAGCAATGTATGATTTAGTTAGTGATTTTAAATCATCATTAACAAATTTTAGCGGTAATGATTTAGGTATGATTACTCCGGATTATACCGGAGGAGAAATTACTTTTGGTAATAATACTCCTGCAGATTATTTAGGAAAAACCTTAACAATAGATGGGGTGCAATATACTTTTGCCGATAATGGTAATGATAATAATATTGACATTTCAGCTGCTACCAATGCTACAGATGTAATGAATGCACTAAAAGTTAAATTAGAAAATGCAGTTCCGCAACCGGAAAATTTTGCAGAATTTGATTTTAATGAGGAAGAAAACAAAGTTACTTTCCCTCTATATACTGTTAATGGCACATCATCTGTTCTCAATGTGGAAGGTGTAACAACCGGCGAGCATTTAATGAATGGTGAACAATCTCAAGCCATGACACAATTGCAACAATTAGCATTTTCAACCATGCAAGCTATGGTAGATGCACTTAACACATCAGCAAACGGAAAATATTTATTTGGTGGTGGTGTATCAACAGAACCACCAATGGATTTTCCCTTCCGAACATTGAGCGAATTTCAGGAATATTATGATGGAGTAAATATTCAATATCCTACCAGCGGCAGCGCAAATCTTTCTACGTGGACATATACGTCTGCTGATTTAGGGGATTTAACCCTTTCTCGTAAAGCTGATGATGCTGCTGTTGGTGTAATTAAAGCAAATGGAGGTTCATTTCTGACATTAGCAATTACCTCAGGAGCAGAAACAACCGGAACTTTGTCTTTTGATACAGACAGAAATACTATCCACGCAACAGAATATGGAGCTTTTAATACTTTGAGCGCCGGAGATACTTTAGTTATCGGGGGCACTGATGCCGGAACTAACGCCCAAGCATATGTGGTCGAATCTATATCTGAAGACGGAAAAACATTAACCCTCAGTCAGGATACAAAGTTAGCGGAAGATATTGAATTGGGAGCTGATAAAAATATTACTTTCAGCACTTCATTACCTGTTGACAGTGTGGTTAATATGTCAGGATTTGGTAATAATGTTTCTCCTGAAGTACAAGTATTAGGAGTAAGTGAGGATGGAACAGAGCTTTATGTCAGAATGGATGGCAGCCGTTGGCCGGCAGAAGGTGAAACTGTAGATATTGCGGCTTCCAGTAAATGGAGTTTGACCAGCAAATCTTATTATCAGGGAGGAACCTTATCTTCAGAACGTATTATTTCTGAAAATCAATCAATTACTTTAGATATTACAGCGGCAGATCCTGCTTTTGAAAAAATATTCCGCGCCTTAGGCGAAATTGCACAAGGTAATCTGGTGGATATTCAAGATCCAAGAAATGAATTTGTGGGAACGATTGATATAAATAGAGCCAGTGAGCGTGTAAATGAGGCTTTAGATTTGTTGCAAGATGCTGTTTATAACGGGGGGAGAACAACTACAGAGCAAAACGGAGATTTATATACCGTTATGGCTAAAATTAATGCAAATTATGTAAAGCTAGATACAACTATTCAGAATCAAACATTAGTTGAGAAAAATCTTCAAGATAGTGTATCTTCATTAAAAGACGTAGACAGAACCGAAGCGGCAGCGATGGCTATTCTTGCTGCCGGTAATTTAGATGCATCTTACGCAGTAATTCAACAAGCTATGAATGTATCGTTGCTTAATTATTTAAAGTAATACGTTAGATTTGCTTAATCAGTTCTCGCAAAACCTGTAAAGAATTTTGCGGAGCTTGGTTCCAGAAATTTTCGTATTGCTGCCAGTGATTTTCAACTCCGGGGGTATCGCTGATAATGCGCAATGACAAGTAAGGAATATTATAAGCATAACAAGTTTGGGCAATGGAGGCGGATTCCATATCAACAGCCAAACCATCAGGAAATTTATCTTTTATCGCCGCCAGTTCAGTCTTATCGGTAATAAATTTATCACCACTGCAAATCAGCCCGTTATAGATATTTAAATTGCAATCAATATTACTAATACATTGAATTAAATGCTTATCACCATAATAACGAGCCGGAAATTCTTGAACTTGCCCGTATTCATTTCCCTCTCCGCACCAAACATCATGGTATACAATCTCTTTTCCAACAACAATATCCATAACCTGCGTTTTGACATCAATTCCACCGGCAATACCGCTATTGATAATATAATTCGGAGCAAAATTCTTAATCATTTCTACAGTACCAAGAGCTGAACAGACCTTACCAATACCGCTTTTAAGCAATACTATTCTTTTATCTTCCAGTTCTCCTGAAATAAACCGAAATCCATTTATATTGCTTTCTTGACGATTTTTTAAAATATCCGATACAAACTCAAATTCAGAGGTCATTGCAACGATAATACCGATAGTAGTCATAGGCTTTTCCTTATTATATTGCAGCTTGAATTGAATAGTAGCTACTTTCTGTTTGTTGTCAACTTATATCTTGCATAAGCCAAGATAAAGGCTTGAATTTTATTTTGATTGTTTTAACATTTTTATTAAATAAAATATGTGAGGAATCGCAATGAAAAAGAGTTTGATTGCTTTAGCTTGTGGAACTTTAGGCTTTAGTGTAACTGAATTTGGAATGATGGGAATTTTATCGGCAGTATCTGCCGGTTTGAATATTGCAATTACAAAAGCCGGTTTTTTGATAGCAATATATGCCGTAGGAATTTGCGGAGGTTTGGCAATTGCTAAATATATAGCCGCAAAAATTGTTTCCATAAAAAAACTACTTATTATTCTTGTGGGAATTATGTGTTGCGGAAACTTACTTGCTATGTTATCGCAAAGTTATTCTTTTATGATATTGGCGCGTTTTATTTCAGGCCTGCCTCACGGAATATTTTTAATTGCTGCTGCAGATGCAGTATCTAAACTTACACCGAAATATCGACAAGTACAATCAACATTATTGATTTTTTATGCATTAACAGCCGCTTATTTGTTTGGTGTTCCGGTAGCAACATATTTAGCGCAAGTAATTTCTTGGCGAATGATGTTTATTGCTACCGCAGCGTGGGGAGGGTTTGTGGTCTATTCGCTATATCGATGGATGCCGGAACAATACAAAATTAATGCAGAAATATTTTGCATAAAATTAAGTATATTCAAAAATAATCCGGCTGTCAGATTAGCTATGATTATTATACTTGGTAATGCAGGTATTTTTTGTTGGTATACATATATTAATCAGATTATGGTAGAAACCGCAGGATTCAAATTTTATGCTATGGCCGGAATTATGATGATTGCCGGTCTGGCTATGGTTTTGGGTAAAACAAGCAGCGAAAAGTTAGCGCTTAAAATTAAGCCAATTTATTTAATGGCTATAATGTTGGGCTTGATGCTGTTTTCGTCTTTGTTATTTATGTTTATAGCTGATTGTCCATATGCGGCACTGGTTTTGATGTTTGTTGGAATACTCGGTTTTTCCGGCAGCGTTTTACCAGAACAAAAACTTGGCGAAGACAAAGCTGAAACCGTTGGTATCACTAATAGTGTAATGTATCTGACAATATTAAGTTTTGGCAATATTATCGGAGCGGTTATCGGTGCTTTTCCGATGGCTATAGGTTATGCTGTCGAATTTTCTGCATTTCCAGCGGTGATTATGCTAAGTGCGGCACTGGTTTTATTATATTATATCTATAAAAGTACACAAATTATGAAATAATAAAATTTGTTGATTTTATTACAGATTTGTATATTATCCGACTCAATGTGTTTAATATTTTATAAGAAAGCAATGAACTATGACTGAAGAAATTAGTATTCATAGACAAGGAAGACTAAAAAAACTTAATGATATGTTGGAAATGGGGTATAATCCTTATCCTTATTCATTCAAACCTAACGCTTACGCTGCTGATTTGCAGGAAAAATACAAGGACTTGGCAAATGGAGAACATACTGAAGACCATGTAATTGTTGCAGGTCGTACTATGGCCGTACGGAATGACGGTATGTTTATTGACCTTAAAGATAAAAGCGGTTCAATTCAAGTATTTTGCCATAAATGTAACTTGGATGAAGATAATCTCAAGCTCCTCAAATGTTTAGACTTGGGAGATATAATCGGTATTCATGGTTTTATTCGGCGCACTCCGCGCGGTGAACTTTCGGTTGCTGCTGAAAAATTTGATATTATCGCCAAATCTTTAGAACCGTTACCGGAAAAATTTCATGGTTTGACAGACATGGATACTCGTTATCGTCAGCGTTATGTGGACTTTATTATTAATGATGAAGCTAAAGAAACTTTCCGTACTCGTTGTAAAATGGTATCTGCCATCAGAGAATATCTATCCGGCGAAGATTTTATGGAAGTTGAAACTCCTATTTTACATCCGATTATGGGCGGCGCTTCGGCAAAACCATTCGTTACTCATTATAATGCTCTTGATAATGATTTTTATTTGCGTGTAGCTCCGGAACTTTACTTGAAAAAGCTGATTGTTTCCGGTTTTGATAGAGTTTTTGAAATCGGGCGTAACTTCCGTAATGAAGGTATTGATAAAAATCATAATCCAGAATTTACTGCTTTGGAAGTATATATGGCTTATGGTGATTATAATGATGGGGCTGAACTGGTTTCTAATATTATTCGTCATGCTGCTCTCAAGGTTTTTGGAAAAGAACAATTTGAAGTTGACGGCAAAATCGTTGATGTATCAAAACCATTCCCTAAAGTTTCGATGATTGATTTAATCAAACAAACATGCGGTATTGACTTTTTAGAAGCAGAAACTGTAGAAGAAGCTCGTAAATTGGCTCAATCTGTTGGAGTTGAAGCTTCTCATTGTTCTTGCTGGGGTAAGGTTGTAACCGAAGTATTTGATGAAAAAGTAGAGCATACTCTGTTTGAACCAATTCATGTTATGGATATGCCTCGTGATGTATCACCTTTAGCAAAAACTCATAGAAGTAATCCACGTTTGGTAGAACATTTTGATACCTATATTGCAGGTATGGAAGTAGGTTGTTCTTATTCAGAATTATCTAATCCGTTAGAACAACGTGAACGTTTTATGGATCAGATGAAAGCTCGTGAAGAGGGAGATGATGAGGCTCAAATGCTTGATGAAAGTTTCTTGGATGCTCTTGATCACGGTTTTGCACCAACAACAGGTTTAGGCATGGGGATAGACAGGCTGGCAAAATTAATGACTAATTCTGCTACTTTACGTGATGTTATCGCATTCCCTACCCTCAAAGCAAAGAAATAAGTTGATATAAAACAGTACATAATGAAGATTGTCATATTGGGAAATATGGCAATTTTTTTTATATTGATAAATATTTTCAAGTGTTAATTAATAGCGAGGAAACAACTGACTGAGCTACTGTGGTTATTCTTAAAGTTGTCGTCGTCCAAGATACCGCTAATGGGCTGCACGCGCCACGCGAAAAAGACATTGCCCTCGGACGAAGACCAGAAATAGTATCCGTCAAAATAATCCCAACTTAACGTCGTAGCTATAGGGTTAATTGTACTATAATTACTATATACATAACTATATAACTCACCTGCTGCCGGCAAGTACCAATCTCCGGCAGACGTTCCGGCTGTGCTATATTCATTACAATATATTGCTGCGTTGTTACTACTAGTATCACTCGGATATGCGGCTACAATCACAGCAGTATTACTTTTTCCGTTAAAGTCCGTTTTGGCTTGTGATTGCGACATATTTGTTAAACTTGTATCTGTACTCGCATTAGATGCCCATGTCATTTTCGAACTCTTCTTTTGGCTTATAATCAACTCATT
>JAFTNB010000059.1 GCA_017452115.1 Alphaproteobacteria bacterium | reverse complement strand
TAATCCGGTAATTATTGTAGGCAATTTCGGAATTCCTGCATGGAATCCTCTATTTAGTGATTTTTTGCAAAATACCGCATTAGAAGTAAAAAATAGAATTTTATTATCAGATGGCGAAAATTTATTTTCTCCGTTTAGTATACCTTCTATTAATATTCTTGCTTATAAAAATATTGGTATCCGCCAAATATCTTTTAAAAGCAACAACGAAAGCCAACATCCTCTCATTATTAATTTTAATCTTGAATATAATTAATTTTTTAATTGTTTCTTTATTTGTTTAATCAAGTTTTCATCACCTGAATTTCTTGCATATTCTATTGCTGTTTCTAAAATTGCTTCTGCCTGTTCCGAGTTTCCGCATTTTTTTTCAATAAGTGCTAAATTAGCATAATCTACAGCAGCACCATTCCACCTGTTGTTTCGCTCTTCTCTTTGTACAGCTTGCTGAAAAAATGACTTTGCTTTAGACAAGTTATTTTTCTGCAAAAAAATCAAACCAAGTAAGTTATAAGCATTGGCCGTATGAAAGCAGCTTTTATGTTCATCCGCTAAATTAATTATTTGACGTAATATTTTTTCTGCAATCTCATGATTATCTGTTTCAAAATATGCATTCGCCTGCATAAATAACATTTCTTGTATTGCTGAAATATTATTTACATTTTTGTAGATATCTATTGCATTTTGTGTAGTTTCAATAGTTTTGGCATATTTTTTTTTACCAAAATTTATATAGCTTAAAATATCCCAACTTAATGCTTCTCCGTTTTTATTTTTTATTTTGCGGTGGATTTTTTGAGCATCCAGTACCAGTTTTTCTGCTTCTTTATAATTTTTTTGTGTTGTTTTCATTAATGCCTGCTGGTTTAATATTTCTGCTTTAATACATAAATTTTGTGTTTTACTATTTAGTTCTTGTGCTTGAAAAAAATAATTTTCAGCTTCTTCATATCTGTTTTGTGCAACCAAGAGCATTCCTAAATTGGCTAAAGCAATAGCTTGAGGAATATTTAAATTCATCTTCTCAAATATACTTTTGGCGGCTTCAAACATACATTGAGCTATATCATTTGTCGCAGAAACGCGATAAATTGTTCCCATTTGCAAATATACTTGTGCCATTTCAAAAAAAGCTTTTTCTTTTTCAAATTATTTTAGTGCCAAAGAAGCTGCTTGTGATGCCGAAAGCATATCACCTACAGAAGTTGCAATAATAGAATTAATATAATATTTGACAGCTTTTGCATAATTACAACTTTTATTATTAATTTTCTCTGTTATGTTTTCTGCGGCATCAAGCTGACCGTTAATAAAATATAATTTTGCCAATTCAGCTTTAAATAAATCATTTTGCGGATTCTTTTTGGTTAGTTTTTCAAAGTCGGCGATTGCTTTTGACGGATTAATGAAAGCATTAAAAACAGCTTTTGCATAAAAGTTGTTTTTTTTATTTAAAAATTTTTGAGTGTTTTTTATATCTTCTGATAAAATAATAGGTAAGATTTTACATTTTATAAGATTTCTTATTCCATAGGTTGAAAAGAAAAATTCTTTACCTTTATATGATTGTATTTTTAACAAATGACGGGTTAATATTTTAAACATAATATCTCTTTTTAGTTTTAGAAAATACCAAATACTAAAAAAAAATGAACTAAATACGATTATAAAAATAGATATATAAATTAAATATTTCATCAAATCTTTACGCTATGTTAGTTATTAAACTTATATAATTAATCATAACAATTTCAAAATATAAGTATAGGGGATTTTTTGCCATGAGTATAACCAAACTAAAACCAAGCGAACTCTACACTAAATGCGATCCTAAAAAATTTGATTTTAGTTCCACAGCTGAACTGGAAGAAAGACTTTCGGCTTTAGGACAAGATAGAGCTTTAAGTGCGGTTGAACTTGGTGTAAACATAAAATCTAAAGGATATAATATGTTTTGCCTTGGACCTGAAGGTACAGGTAAAACTTCTCTGGTGAAAAGAGTATTGCAGCAAGAAGCAAAAAACCGCCCAACTCCTGATGATTGGGCCTATGTTTATAATTTTGACGAACCGCATAAACCTCATGCCATTAATTTTTCCGCAGGAAAAGCGAGTGATTTTGCTAAAGATATTGATAAATTAATCGAAGATTTTTCGGTAACATTACCCACCTTGGCAGAAAGTGAAGAATATAAGGCCGGCATCAATATTATTAAAGAAAAATACAAACAACATAAAGAGGAATATATTCGCTTATTGCAAAAAAAGGCAAAAGGTAAAAGTGTGTCTTTGTTGCATATGCAAGTCGGATTAGTTGTGGCTCCGGTTAAAAATGGTGAAGTTTTAAGCCCTGATGCTTTTGACGAATTACCGGAAGAAGAGAAAAAAGAGCTTATTAATGATCTTAATGCTATGCAAGAAGAAATTGAACATACAGCACAAGATTTACCTAACTGGGAAGATAAACAACGTAAAGAAATTAATAATTTGCGAGAAAAATTTATTAAAATTGCCGTAAAAAAACCTATTGACGGATTGCGGCAAAAATATAAAGGACATCGCGGTGCTACAGATTTCTTAAAAAATATTCAAAAATATATTCTTGAAAATATTGAAGAGTTTATGCCTGATAATGAATGTAACTGTAGTGAAGGTAATGAAGATGCTCTTACTACACTTTTAAGTCGCATGAACAAACAAGAAGAAGATAAATTTGCTAAATTCAAGGTTAATGTTGTTGTTAAAAATGAAAAAAATTCCGGAGCTCCAATTATTCATTTAGACCATCCGACACAAGGTAATTTAGTCGGTCGTGTTGAACGTTTACAGCAATATGGTGCTTTACTTACGGACTTTACATTAATTAAATCTGGCGCTTTGCATCAAGCTAATGGTGGTTTTTTATTGATTGATGCTCATAAACTGTTATTGCAACCATTTGCATGGGATTCGCTCAAACGAGCATTAGCTTCTAAAAAAATTAAAATTGAAGCTCCCAGTGATGAAACTAGCTTCACCACAATTTCATTGGATCCGGAACCGATTCCTTTGGATGTAAAAGTTATCTTGACCGGAAATTCTGAATTATATGATGTGCTTTCTGAACGTGATCCTGATTTTAATGATTTCTTCAAAGTTGAAGCCGATTTTGGCGTAATCATGGATAGAAACCACGATAATGAAGTTGAATACGCTAAACTTATCGGCTCTTTATCTAAGAAAAAACACTTACGTTCCTTAAATAAACAAGCCGTAGCCAAAGTAATAGAATATTCTTCTCGCTTGGCTGAAGATTCCGGAAAACTTACCGCTCATATCGCTTCTATAGGTGATTTACTGCGCGAAGCGGATTATTGGGCTCGTCACTCTAAAGCTAATCAAATTGGTAAAAATCATATTGAACAAGCTATTGAGGCACAGACATATCGTTGCGACCGCATTAAACAGGAAATGCTCGAACAAATTGACGAGGGAACAATTCTGCTTGATGTTGAAGGAAAAAGGGTAGGGGTTATTAATGGATTGGTAGTTTATAATTTCTCCCGTTATTCTTTTGGTAAACCGGCACGTATTACTACACAAGTACGTATGGGCAGTGGTGAATTTTTAAATATTGAACGTGAGATTGAAATGAGCGGGCCGATTCATACCAAAGGAGTATTAATTCTACAAAGCTTGCTGGCTAATCGTTTTGCAAAAATGTCACCATTATCTCTCAATGCTTCCATAGTTTTTGAACAATCTTATGGTGGTGTCGATGGTGATAGTGCTTCTTCGACTGAATATTATTGCCTGATTTCAGCAATTTCCAATTTACCGATTCGTCAAGATATTGCAGTAACCGGTTCTATCAATCAATTTGGTGAGATTCAACCAATAGGCGGAGTAAATGAAAAAATAGAGGGATTTTTTGATGTCTGCAAACATCGGGGCTTAACCGGAAATCAAGGTGTGATTATTCCTCGAACTAATATAAAAAATTTGATGTTACGAGATGATGTTATTACTGCCGTAGAAGATGGAAAATTCCATATTTATGCAATAGATACGGTTGATGACGGTATAGAAATTTTACTCAATAAAAAAGCCGGAATTATGGATAAAAATGGCAAATTCCCTAAAGGAACGGTTAATTATGAAGTTCAACAAGGTTTAGCGCGCTATTACAAGAGTTATGCCCACTTTGCCAAAGAAACTCATGGTTGCTTGGGTAAATAAAAATAGCTTCTAATAAAACAGCTCCGAAAACGCAAACGCCATTTTCGGAGCTGTTTTTCATAGAGAAAGAAGGTACATAATAATAAGAAATCTTAAAAAGGAAAACTGGAACCGCCTACAATTTCAGGATCTCCCATACACATACCGCACCAAGTTGTGCAATATCCGTCAACAAGAGTTCCACCTGCTGCTTCACAAGCACATTCTCCGCATATCATATCTGCACAGCTCTTAGAACATGCGCCTTCATACTGGAGATAAACTCCGTTTACATTAGCGCAAACCCATTCTGGACAACTATAATCATACTCAGAGGATGTACTTCCGCCAGATGAGCTGGAAGAACTGCTTGTGCTACATCCGCTACCTCCACACACTTCCTCACAAGGTTCATATGTTCCATCACTACAACAATCACCATGGCAAGTACTGTGTACAGAACAATAATTAGATGAACTTGATGTACAAGTAGCACATTTATAGCAAGTTCCCGAAGTTGCCCCGCAAGAGCATATTTTTGATACCGTACCTGATGTTCCATTACTACAGGATGAACTTGAGGAGTATGAACCGCTTGGACAGGAATAACTATGAGTATGTGTTTGTACACATGTACTACCATTCCATGTATAGTTAGCAGTACAATTACAATTTGTATATTTTCCGTTACAAGCAGTACCATTACCGGAACTATACCCCGTACCGCTGCAACTATATGCGTAATCACTTGGACAAGAACATGTTTTATATAAAGAAAGATTATTCGGACATTGTATATCTAATATTTTAGGTGAGGAGCATGATGTTATTGTATATCCGTTATTTAAGCACCATTGTTCTGCATCACATTTAATATAATTAGAATTATATACACATGTATCCTGAACATTATATATTGGGCATTTTCCTGATGATGAATAATTATAACCTAATTCATTACATCTAATTGTATCTTCATTAACAGATTTAATAGTCTCCAGATGACAGTCTGGTAAGAAGCATGTAGCAGCATGAGCTGTGCATGACAATAATATGACAATAAAAGGCAAAACACGAGAACTCAGATACGTCCATATTATGTTTAATGAGGAAGGTTTGGGAGCTAACATAATATTTATATACCTGAGTTCACCTTTTTTGCTTAGTAATAATTTAATAAACTTCATCGCTCTTCTCCTATGTAACTAAACATACATAGAAAAAGTATATCTTATATTTTGCACACTGTCAACAAATAATCAAAGGGAGATTATATATTTTGTCGATTTAAAATGTTTATGATGAAAATGGTATAATCATTGCTAAACATATATTTCTCATTTATATTAATGACAAAGATTAATAAAGAGTAGGAATATCTTATGAATAAAAAAGTCTGCCTCGTTGATGGTTCGGGATATATTTTCCGTGCTTTTTATGCTATTCCGCCCCTAACTACTTCAGATGGGATACCGGTTAATGCTGTACTTGGCTTTAGCAATATGTTTATGCGCCTGACGCAAACCATAAATTGTGATTATTGTTTAGTGCTTTTTGATGCCAAGCGAGCTAACTATCGCAATGATATTTTTGCTGATTATAAAGGTACCAGAAAAGAGATACCCGAAGAATTGATACCGCAATTTCCTATTATTCGAGAAGCGGCAGATGCTCTTAATATCCATCATTTAGAAATGGAAGGATATGAAGCAGATGATTTGATAGCTACCTATGCCCGTAAGGCTCGAGAAAAAGGTTATGATGTGGTTGTTGTTTCTGCCGATAAGGATTTAATGCAGCTTATTCGTGATGGTGTGGAACTTTTTGATCCTATGAAAGATAAGTTTTTTACTCCTGAAGATGTAAAAGAAAAATTTGGTGTCTATCCGGATAAAGTAATCGATGTACAGGCACTTGCCGGAGATTCGATATATAATGTCCCCGGAGTAGCCGGTATTGGTATTAAAACAGCAGCACAGTTGATTAATGAATTTGGCAGTTTGCAAGAAGTATTAGATAGAGCAAGTGAAATAAAGCAACAAAAACGCCGTCAAACATTACTGGATAATCGTGAAAATGCCTTAATCTCATTGCAGTTAGTAACCTTAAAAGATGATGTTCCTGTTGAAAATAGTATTGAAACTTATACTTGTCGTTGTCCTGAACGAGAAAAATTAACCAAATTTATTGATAGATATGAACTTAATTCTATTCGAACACGAGCTAATAAATGGCTGGATGAACGATGTTGTGCTTTTGGACAACAAAGTGAAGAAGATAATAGTGATATTATTTCAACACCAAAAACTATCACAAAAAACTATGAATTAGTTACTAGTGAAAAGCAATTAAAAACATGGGTAGAAAAAATTTGCAATAAGGGATTATTTGCATTTGATACCGAAACTACCGGATTAAATCCGCAGCAAGATAAAATTGTCGGTATGTCCATAGCGGTTAATGCCGGAGAAGCCTGTTATATTCCTTTGAACCATATAAGTGTGCATAAAACAGATTTATTTTCTGATGTATCGGCAGATATTCCGCAGCTTACAAAAGAAGTTGTTTGTAAATATCTAAAACCGCTGTTTGAAGCTAAATCTATTCTTAAAATTGGTCATAATATTAAATTTGATATGCATTTTATGACACAAATTTTAGGGGAAGAAAGTATAATTTTTCCTTATGATGATACCGCAGTTATATCTTATGTTTTGCATAGTTCGGCACATGGACATGGTATGGATGAATTAGCAAAAATCTACCTTGACTATAACACTATTCGTTATGAAGAAGTCTGTGGAAGCGGGAAAGATAAAATTACTTTTGATAAAGTAACTTTAGATAAAGCCTTAAATTATGCTGCTGAAGATGCAGATATTACTTTACGTCTTTATGATATTTTCAAGCCACAGCTCATCAAAAACAAAATGCTTGATGTGTATGAAAGTTTTGACCGTCCTCTGATTGCTGTATTAAGAGATATGGAAAAAAACGGAATTATGATAAATGCTCAATCTTTATCACAGCTTAAAAATGAGTTTGAGCATAATATTTATCACTATG
>JAFTNB010000058.1 GCA_017452115.1 Alphaproteobacteria bacterium | reverse complement strand
TTTTAAAATGACGAAGTCATAGAGGTTTGAACTCGTGGGAAGCGAGTTTGACTACAAGCGAGAGGCGGACGTGAGTACGCCGGTGAGGCTATAGCCGAGCGAGAGCAGTGGAACGAACATTACAAAGTAATGTGAGGACAATCTCGTATTCACAAGAATTAGTGTCGCAGAAGCTGCAACATTTACTGGTAATTATATTACGGTCTGCAACAACAAAGCTATTGCTGTTATAGACGGAAAAGAAGTTACTATGCCTGAGGTACTTATTAATGAATGCGGTGTTGAGTATCACTTCGTTGAGAACTTCTATGAGTTCGGCAAGAAAATGGCACGCAAAAATGGTCTTTGGAAAGCTCATAAGCAAACTCCGGTTCGTATTTTTCCAAACGTGAAACCTGGTGAAACGGTTACAACAATGATTGACGGTTTTGTTGAGCACGAAGTAGACCTTAAAGAGGGATTTGTTGTAATTCAGAACATCAAAAAAGGTGAGTTTTATACTATTTTCCAAGATGAACTGAAGAGAAAATATGCCTTTAGTCACCAAGAGTTTGATTTTGAGATTTGGCTTCCAAAGGCTGAAACTATCTCAGATTGGGTTTATTCTGATCTCAATGTCTTTGGTGCTCTTTGGGTCGGCTTTGAGTTCATTGTAACTCCAATGATAAATATCAGTAATTCTAATGATTCTTACGCTTGTAATTATTACGAGTGGTGGGGAACCGATGAGTTGATACCTGGATACAAAGTTGTTGGCTATTTCCGAGCTTGTGGAACAAAGTTCTACGAACTTCCTTGCGGAGAGCCTGTCAAAGTCGCTAATGCACTTTTTAAACCACCAAAAGTACTTTATTGCGAATAGCAGATAAAGTAAACATAAAAAAGAAGTCTTATATCTTGTAGGTATAAGGCTTCTTTTTTAGTTTGTTGATATTATTATTTATTTCATTGTTGTATTTTTATCTAACCACAACTTTAGTTCATCCATACTATAAACTTCTGGAATCCAGTTTAGTTCTTCAGGTAAATCTGTAGTAAATTCACAACGATAACGAATAGGGTGAGCTCCTACGTTTATTGTTGCATATTGATTATAAATTCTATCATCGACTAAAATCGTTTCTTCTGCCTTTAAGCCATATTCATCAAAACAAGTTTTCAGCATATCTTCTTTAGCCGTATCATGCATAAACTTTCCGTGTTGAACACATTTAATAGTAAGGAAATCTGTTACCGGAGCTAATAACTCTTTTAAGAATTTTGTTTTAGTTTCAACATCAAAAGTTGCAGACATCGTAAACTGTCGATATCCTTTTTGATGAAATTCTTTCAAAGTTTCAATTACATTTGGATATAATGGTCGATTGGTAAAAAATTCAGGAGAATGGCAAAAATCATAATCAAGCTCCGTACCTAATGTTGGATGTGTTTTCAGTTCCAACGCTCCATATTTGGGTACAATTGGCAATACTTCAGGTAGTTGTTCCCACTTAATATTACCAAATTTTGCAACATATTTGGGATGATTGGTTAAAAAATTATAATATGCATAATTTAGATTTGCTAATACTCCATCAACATCCCAAAATATATTCTTAATTATCATATTTAGTTCTCCTTATGGTATTTCTAAATCTAACCCCAAAAAAAATTATATAATGTTTTATATGATATTTTGTCTTTTTTTTAAAGTGCTTTTTTACATGATTGGATTTATCATTTATTAAAAAGTTATTTTATATAATTTACCATATGTTTTCAAATACGAAAGGATTCTCATTATGGATTTAATCACAATATTCCCAATAATTATCTTATTTATTATATTTATTGTAATTCCCGGTTTTAGGGTTGTAATGCAGTATCAAAAGGGTATTGTTTTTACTTTAGGGCGATATACCAGTACTAGAGATGCCGGATTACGTTGGTTTATTCCCTATATTCAAACTATGCAAAAAATAGATATGCGTATCATGACTGTTGATGTTCCCAAACAAGAAGTTATGACTAAAGATAACATTCCGGTAAATATTAATGCGGTTGTTTATTTTCGTGTAAGTAATCCGGAAAATGCTGTAGTTGAAATATCTGATTATATTTTAGCGGTAATTCAACAAAGCCAATCCGCCTTAAAAGATGTTATTGGTACAAACGATTTAGATACGATTCTTTCAGAAAGAAAAAGAATAGGTATTGAAATTAAAAATATCGTAGATTTAGCTACAGAAAAATGGGGTGTGGACATTGAAGCTATTAATGTACAAGAAATTGAATTACCCGAGGATATGAAAAGAGCTATGGCTAAACAAGCAGAAGCAGAGCGTAACCGTCGTGCTATGGTCATTGCCGCACAAGGTGAATTGGAATCAGCTCAAAAGATGTTAGAGGCAGCAAAGACTTTAGAACAAAGTCCTGTTACAATTCAGCTAAAAACTTTGCAAACTATCAAAGATGTATCCTCATCTCAATCTCAAACAATTACTTTATTTCCGGTAGATTTAATAAATATGCTTGGTAAAAAATAGACGATTAATTTGAATAATATTACATAGACAAAAACGGCA
>JAFTNB010000057.1 GCA_017452115.1 Alphaproteobacteria bacterium | reverse complement strand
GTATGACGATAAGGTTGGTGTCATTCTCGGACTTGTTCCGAGAATCCACTTAAATAACTTGGATACTCGTGTCAAGCACGAGTATGACATTAAAAAAGAGCACAAGTATGACGAAGAAGAAAATTTACCCGAGTATGACAATAACAAAAAAGTCATGCCTATTTTTTGCACAGCAAAAAATTCAAGGCATCTACAAATTAACTTATCTTTCCTCATCTAATAGCTCCAATTATAAGAATTAACCCTAACCAGAACTATATCATATATTTTACTTAATGTAAATATTTGATGAAAAATAAGAACGCGAATTTGTATAAAAATCAATTTTAAAATTTGTGCCAGATTCTGTTTCCTTTATAATCTTGAACCGTTTTTACTGCACCATTATCATAGAAACTAGCTCCACCGCTAGTTTGAGTATCAAAAATAACTCCGTTAATTTCTAATTTTCCATCTTTATAGTAACGAAATTTTCCGGCATAATCACAAAATAATTTTGTACATTTCAAATCAATCCATTCTGGATATTCGGCTTTTCCGCTCCAAATTTATTGTAATTTATGCTTATCTGATTGAGTTAAATTTTTATTTGCAGTTTTTTCTAGCCAGATTTGTTTATTAAAAAATTTTCCTCTTCGAGGCAAAAATAATAATTTTCCATGATTATCTTTCACAGCAAACAACAATCCATCGTGACTAATGATTGCTTGTGGTACTTGTACTGTAAAAATACTCAATGCGCCCAAAATAATCCCTATCCATCCTAAATTTCGCCATGATAGTTGCCAGATTGATAACCATAATCCGCCAAATACAATTAATAACATGCCCCATAACGGAATAGATAAAATTTGATAACCAGCTTGAGGTAACGCTGCAACATCCGCTGTGATTTGGTTAACCAAACTTACCCCATAACCAACAATTTTTATGGTCCAGATATCCATTCCTAATGGCATTAATAATAATGATAAAAGCACAAACGGCATAATTATTAATCCAATAATCGGTCCTGCTATAAAATTACCTAAAGTTGTGTATATAGAAATTCGATTAAAATGATAAATACCAAATGGCAAAGTGGCAAGACTAGCTACCATATCTGATATTATGATACCAAGCATATACACCCATATAATTCGACATATCCGATTAAACAAACTAATAGTTTTTTTATTTCCGCCATTTAAAAAGTTATTTAATTGTGCCGCATATCTATCATAAAAAGCTATCATCACTACGACTGCCGCAAAAGACATTTGAAAACTAGCTCCAATTAAAGCTTGTGGAGAAACTATCAAAATAAATAAAGCCGCCCAACAAATTGTATTGATAGAAATTGCACGACGTCCAATCAGTATACCGCAAAGAACAATCATAGTCATAATAAAAGCTCGTTGTGTCGGAATTTCTGCTCCTGAAATCAGCAGGTAAAATGTACTTAATAACATTGCTGCAATTGCCGAGATTTTTTTAGAATCGTAACGTAAGGCAATTGGAGGAATAAGAGCAATGATTAAGCGTATGAAAAAGAACATTAATCCTGCAAGCATAGTCATATGTAATCCGGATATTGATAAAAAATGAGCCAAACCGGAATCCCGATAATTATGGGTAATCTTTTTGCTAATACCATCTCGCTTACCGGCAATAATAGCTGCAGTAATTCCGGCTTCATCCGGCGGAAGTATCGCTTGCACACGATGAATAATATATTGACGCAATTTATTGATGTAATTACTTATATAATTATTTTCTTTTTGTATACATTCTACTTTACCTATACCGGATAAGGCATATCCGTTTGCCGCAATCCCATCAAAAAAGAATTTACGGTCAAATTGATAGCCGCCTACAATAGATGGGGACGGAACAGGCATTATTCTTCCGACTAATTCAACACAATCCCCAATTTGGAGTTTAGAATTATTAGTACGCAAAGAAACTCGATAATTTCCACGATATATGCGTCCTTCAAAATTTTGTGGGTTTTGTAATGTTATGCGCTCCATTCCTCGATAGTTTTTATCAATATTAATAATTTTACCATTTAGATAATCGGTCGTAGTATCTTTAAAAGTTGATTTAGCGGCAATATAATAAGCTTTCAATTGTATGTTTATAAATCCGGAAAGTATAATAGCTATAATTGATATGATAAATAATCGAGTAGGCTGAAAACGATAAATAAAAGTTATTACAACAAGTATTTCTGCCAGTATCAGGCTTATCCAAAGGGATGGCTCTATCGGAAAAATAAAATATATTCCAATTCCCAAACCAAATAACACCGGTACCCATAAAAACCAGCGCTCTCGTTCTTCAAAAAAAGACTCTTTTATTTTTTCAAATATCCAATTCATATTTGTAATATATTAAACATTTTATGAGAATATAAGAAAAAATAATCTGATAGAGGATAAGTAGATGAAAAGTTTTGTTTTAATTGTCGGAATCTTGATGTTAAGCACCAGTATTTCTCAAGCAAAAGTTCGTAGTATTGTGGAATGGGATGGAGGAGAAAATCCTTATAAATCCGGAAATATCAGTATTACCGGTGAAAGAATAGAAAGCAAATGTTCCTCGGCTTGTAATGGCTATAGTTTAACTG
>JAFTNB010000056.1 GCA_017452115.1 Alphaproteobacteria bacterium | reverse complement strand
GATAGCAATCGTCTGGCAATGGTTTTAGCTGTTTTGGAAGCTCGTTGTGGTATGAATTTAAGCTCGCAGGATGTTTATTTAAATATTGCCGGTGGTTTACGTATTTCCGAACCTGCGGCTGATTTAGCTGTAGCTATGGCAGTAATTTCTTCTCTTACCAATAAACCGCTTCCTCATGATATGGTTATTTTCGGAGAGATTGGCTTGTCCGGAGAGGTGAGGGCGGTGACTCAACCGACGTTACGGATGAAAGAGGCACAAAAGTTAGGCTTTTCCAGTGTTGTTACTCCTCCACGTCACAGCAAGGATAAAGATAATAATAAACGTTATGATTTGAATGTTTATGAAATTGGTAATGTTCAAAGATTGATAAACATGTTTAATTAAAAGGAAATATCGGCAATGAACAATGTAGATGTAATAATCCTGATTTTGGTTGGACTTTCTTCTTTGATAGCCTTAAGTAGAGGATTGATAAAAGAGGTATTGTCTATTATTGGCTGGGTATTAGCTACTATATCTATTATTTACTTATTACCTGTTTTTGAGCCGATAGTCGATGAATACATTATTAGCGGCTGGATGGCTTCAGTTGTCGGTGCAATTATTATATTAATTGTTTTTATGCTGATATGGTATTTTGCAACCAACGGATTGATAAAGGATATTCGCAAATCTCGTTTAAGTACGGCAGATAGAGTGCTTGGTCTGTTTTTTGGAATAGCTCGAGCATTTTTACTGGTAATTTTGTTTTATATTATGATTGGATGGATTATGCCCCCCAAGACACAACCGGAAGTGTTGCAAGATTCTAAATATTTTCAATTAGCCGGTACTTTTGCCAAACCGATAGAAGATTTGATACCGGAAGAAACTTTGGTTGAAATTCGTGAGCGAGCCAAGAATTGGACCGAGCAAGATAAACCTAAAAAAGAAAATAAAAAAGAAAAAACGTCTGACAAGCCCGGTGATGAGGCGGCAGAACTTTTTGAGAAGTTAGCTCGCCCTCAAATCAAAAAAGTCATAGAAGAGGCTAAAAAAGAACAAGAAAATGAAAATAAAGATGATGGCTATAATAACAATGAACGAGAAAATCTCGATAGACTGATAGAAAATACAATTGAATAAAAGAAAAAGCGGAGCTAATTCAATGCTCCGCTTTTTTATTAATTTTTACAAAAATTCACCCTTATTTATAATTAGTTGTTGATAATAGTGCAAAAATAGTGTATTATAATACTAAAGATAATTAAGAGGGAGAAGTAACATGGTAGATTATTCAGATTCCGCTTCTAAATTTATAGAGAAACGTTATAACAATGAAATAGAAGAGTTAGGAAAAACAAAAGGCGGTATAGAAAATATTTCAAAAGAAAGTTTAGAAATAGCTGATAATTATAAAGAACATTTAACTAAGGTTTCGCAATCTGTCTTGAAAGTAATGACTGAAAATGGACCTGATTTATTTGATAATTATCATGATGCTGAAAAGAAAATTCTTCTGCAATGCGTTAAAGATGGTGTATATCAAAAATCTGGTAACTATTTTGAAGCAACTACACCAAATGGTGGAATGTATAGAGAACATGATTGTTCTCTAGTTGGTATGGCTTGTTATATTGCTCAAACTAAAGGTTTGGATGAGTATGAAACATTAAAAAATGATAAACTGAATACTAAAAGTAATATTATTGCTGATGATTTTCGTTATGATTTTTACTCTGCTAATGGAGGATTTCAACAAGCAAAAATAGCTATGCAATTTGCTGAAAAAGTTGAAAATAACTCAGTTAAAAATACTTATAATGAAAATAATATTGATTTAACAGTAAAAGTTTCAGAAGAAACGAAAGGAAAATCAACACTTAATGAATCAGAATTTAAAACAATGATTGCTGATAGAGTTCAAGATATTGATAAAATTAAACAATATCAAAATGATGAGAATCAAAGATACTATGGTAATGGTCTTATGGCTCATAAAGACAAATCAACTAATGAAATAACGTATTCTGTTGATGGGCAGCAAGTTGATAGCGAAACGTTTCACTCTTTGCATTTGATGTATAGAAATAGTCAAAAAGAAGATAAATTAGTTGCAGGTGTAAAGCAAGGTTCTTTAATTATTTTATATGATCCTTATAAAAAAGAAAATGGTGAATATAAGAATGTTAAATACTTAACTCAACAATCAGATGGGAATATTGTTGCATTAAGTAAAGAAGAAGCAGAAAAGATAAAAAAACAAGAACAATCAGCCGGAATTGATACCAAAACAGAAAAATTACATGTAGAAAATTATGGTGGTGGTTTAATAACATTGCAAAATAAGAATTCTAATAAACTTTTTCTGAATACTAATAATATTTCTCATCCAACAACAGGTAAATCTCGAACTTTAGTACATGATAATTTAGTTAGTAAATTTAGAAGTGCAGGAAGAGGATAAATCAATGTTAGTCGATAAAATCAACCAGCTACGGGGTGTTGGCAATAAAAGTACTGCTCAAAATCAATTTGCTGAAATACCCCCAACAAATAGCTTGTTAGAGCAACAAATAAACAAAGCAAAAAATATTGATACATCTGAATATATCAACGAAAATACTCAATACGACGAATTTGGTATGCCGATATTTGATACTGATATAAAATCAGATTTATAAAGCTTTTCTTGAATTGAGAGCTAATTGTAACGTTCCTTCATCCATATAGTCCAGTTCAGCTCCCATTGGAATGCCTTGAGCCAGAGTTGAAACTTTAATATCAAAATCTTTCAAGCGAGATAACAGATAATGAGCTGTGATTTGCCCGTCTACGGTTGCTGGCAATGCTAAAATCACCTCATTTATATTTTCAGAAGCGATTCTTTCAATCAAATTATCAATATTAAGGTCATCCGGAGTAATACCATCTAAAGCCGATAAAATGCCTCCTAAAACATGATATTTACCTTTGAATAAAGAAACTCGTTCCATTGCCCATAAATCAGCCACATCTTGAACTACACATAACGTTGCATTATTGCGAATTTCCGAACTACAGATAGAGCAGGGAGAGGATGTGTCAAAATTACCGCAGACTTCACAAGTTTTGATATTCTCTGCCACCTGATTCATTGCATCTATTAAAGGAAAAAATAAATTTTCTTTTTTCTTCAGTAAATGTAAGACAATTCTTCTTGCTGAACGGCTGCCTAATGATGGCAGCTTTGAAACCAGCTTAATTAATTTTTCAATATCTTGTCCGGCCATGGTTTTATCCTAAAAAGGTAGCTTTAAACCGCCAAGATTCATTCCGCCGGTAACATCTTTAACCCCGTTTTGCATTTTTTCATCTACTTTATTTTTGGCATCATTAAAGGCAGCAATAATTAAATCTTCCAGAATGTCTTTTTCATCAGCATTAATCAAAGAAGTATCAATGTTAAGTTTTTTTACTTCAAACTTTCCATTCATCACAATAGAAACCATTCCGCCGCCGCTGCTGCCGTTTACTTCTTCTTGAGCTAATTTTTCTTGCATTTCTTCCATTCTTTTTTGCATTACTTGAGCTTGTTTCATAATTCCTTGAATATTCATCATTGTTTATCTTCTCCTAAATTAATCATTATCAAAATCATTTTCGTAGTTATCACTCATACCTATATCTAAAGCATTTCCTATATCATCATCGTCAACATCTTCAGCTTCTTTAATTAATTTTCTGGTTAGTGATTCTATTTTAGCTCCTTTAAATTCCGCCATTATGGCTTTGACTAGCGGATATTCCATAATGTTTTTGCGGTATTCATCTTCTGCTGCTTTTTCTTTTTGCGCAATTGTTTGCCCTAATTCGCCGTGAGCTGAATCAATTTTCCATTCTTTTCCGGTTGCCTCAAAGAGTATTTTCCGTAAATTTACTAAGAATGCTGAATCAATTTTATTATCAATTATCATATTAATGTAACCATCACGAAATTCTTTAATGGAAACATCTTTTTTTAAAGAACAAGCAGCAAGAATTTTTTTATTATTCTCCATGTAAGAAATTAATTCTTCCGGCGTATTAAAAACACTACTTCCACTTAATTTAACAATAGGTTCGCATACATCTGGTTGTTTTAAGAAACTATTTTTTTTTTCAAAGCCCTGAATAGGAGAATTTGTAATTGCTGTTGCATAAGCTAAATTAGAGTTTTTTTTTATGTCGTTTAAAAGTTCTTGCGGAGTGGGTAAATTAGCCGAATATGCGATTCTGATTAATACCATTTCCATTGCATCAATCTGTACCGGAGCAATAGCAAGCTCACTAATACCTTTAATCAACATTTGCCAAACTTTTGACAATATCGCAATAGAAATTTGCGGAGCCAATCTTTTGCAAAATTCCTTTTCATTTTCAGAAAGAGAACTTTCTGTTATTGAATTAGGAATAATTTTAGCTTTGGCAATCATATGAGTAATATTTACCAAATCTTGTAATATTGTTAACGGATTTGCGCCATTTTTATATTGTTCTTGAGCATTAGCCAACAATTTATCTGTTTGTCCGCTGACCAGATACTCAAATAATTCAAAAGTCTGGTTTCTGTCAGCCAAACCTATCATATTTTTTACAATATCTGTTTCTACTTTTCCGGCCCCTAAAGATATTGCCTGATCTAACATTGATAATCCGTCACGGGCAGAACCATCTGCTGCTTTGGCAATAATCTGCAACGCTTCTGCTTCTGCTGAAATCTGTTCTTTTTCCAGAATACGAGTAAATAAGGCTGTTAAGTTTTCAATAGATAAACGTTGCAAATCAAAACGCTGACAACGTGATAAAACTGTAATTGGAACTTTTCTGATTTCTGTTGTGGCAAAAATAAATTTTACATGTGATGGAGGCTCTTCTAATGTCTTAAGCAATGCATTAAATGCATTTTTAGAAAGCATATGAATTTCATCAATAATATATATTTTATATCGAGCATTTGTAGGCTTATATCGTACGCCGTCTAAAATCTCTCTAATATCATCCACACCGGTACGAGATGCCGCATCAAGTTCCATAATATCAATATGACGTCCGGCTGCAATTGCCTGACAATTTTCACACACACCACAAGGACGAATAGTCGGACCGCTTTGTCCGTCTTTACCGATACAATTAAGAGCTTTAGCTATAATACGAGCGGTGGTTGTTTTACCAACGCCTCGGATACCGGTTAAAATATATGCATGGTGTAATCGATTGTTTTTTATTGCATTGGTTAATGTTTGCACTAATGCTTCTTGCCCCAATAAATCATCAAAATTTTGCGGACGATATTTTCTGGCTAAAACCACATATTGATTATTATTTTCTTCTGTCATAATCACAACCAAAAACAAAGAAACGGTGGAGAGTTTCGACCTCAAAACGACCGTTATGGCTGCTTTCTTCCGAACCTGACCAGATTGGCGGCTTTTTGATCCGTCACTCTCCACCAACAATATCTAACATTAACAAAGATTTTTCAAGTAAAATCTTACTTATTCTGTAAATCCTTTATAAACAGGTGTACCAAAAATTAAATTTTCGGCCTCTGTTTGTGATTTTCCGAATATTTGTGGGTGAGATTTTATATAGTTATTATAATATTCTCGGTTAAAATAATCAGTATCTTCATCAGAAAATCTTTTTGGAGCTTCATCAATTACTACATCTCCATTTGCACGAACTTCCATAATGTCCAAACTATGCTGATTACTTCCGTTTTCAAACAAGCGAAATATTCCGTTTATTCCGATATATCCATCCGGATTTGTAATTGTATCATTCAAATTTATCATATTATCTTGTTTAGCAAGTGCAGAAGCTAAAGCTACGGCATCATAAGCAAAAGAAAATAAACTATTCGGACGTTCATTAAACAAATATGAAAATTTGTTAGAGAAATATGCACTTTGATAACGAGATAAAGCAGGATACCAACTGTTTATAATCATACTTTCTTTATTTAAGCTGCTGTTTTCCCAAATAGAAGTTCCTAAAAATTTTACTTCTGGCGCATATACATCATAATAGCCAAACATTGATATAATAGATTTTAGCTTTGAACCATATTCAGGAATAATAACCGCATCAAAACCTACGTCACCCATTGAATTTGTTGTTTTTAGCTGTTTAAGCTGTCTTTCTGCCGATTTATCACCATTTTCTGCTAATGCGGTAAGATTCGCTTTTAGTTTATTAAGAGTTGCACTACGAGTAGAGTAGTCAGTCAGTTGTTTTACTATATTAGCAAAATTCGTTGTTTCCGGCGGGTAAAAAGCAATTTTTACCACTTCGACATTGTTTTTATTTGCTGATGCTATAGCTGCTTTGGCAACAGCAATCCCCATTTTATTATCAGGTATCAATAAAGCAAAACGATTACGACCTTTTTGCGCCGCATAAGAAAGTATTCTGTTAACTTGTTCGTCGATTAATAAACCTAATGTATATACTTTAGGACGCAATACATCTTTTGCTGTAGAAAATGCAATTACCGGTATGTTATTATATACTGTTTCATCGGAAATTGCTTGAACTTCATCTTGGCTTAGAGGACCAATAATCAAACGCACATTTTGCGATAGAGCATTTTGTACGGCTGTCCGAGCACCTTCCGGAGTACTTTTGGTGTTATAAAATTGCAATATAAGCTTTTGATTCTTAACGTCATCTAGAGCCATCATAGATGCTTTTTTTAGACCTTTTCCCAGCTTTGCTGCTTTTCCGGTTAATGGTAGTAACATACCCACCCTAAAAGATCCGTCATCATAATTATTATCCACAAAAACCTGATTAAAATCAATACCATCGGCAGATATTCCACCTTGTAATACCGGTTTTTCAGATGAAGCACAAGCTCCAAGTATTAAACATATAAACAGACAACTAATTTTTTTTAACACTTGCAATTTTCCTTAAAAAGCATCATTAATCATATAATACATAGATTTAGAATAAAAAATACAGATTGTAAAGAGTGAGATTAAATGAAAAAAGGATTATATATTGTTGCTACTCCTATCGGTAATCTTGGAGATATATCGACAAGAGCATTGGAAACACTAAAAGAAGCAGAAGTTATCGCTTGTGAAGATACACGTATTACTAAAAAACTTTTTTCTTTATTGGGACTTTGTTTAAATAAAAAATTTATTACTCTGCACGATCATAATGAAGACAAGCATG
>JAFTNB010000055.1 GCA_017452115.1 Alphaproteobacteria bacterium | reverse complement strand
ATATAACTGAACCGCAAACCCCCAAAGACGTTTTTTATTAAGTTCTTCATTGGTATAACATTGCGCCGGAGCAACAGCTAAGCGAGATTTATATTTTTTACCGCCGGTTATCAACTCCAAATCATAGTATCCGACATCTAACCAACCTGAAATGGTAATAACTATTTTCTTATAACAAGTTCGTCCGATAGTATTTCTGCTTCCTTCATCAAAAATATTAAAAACCGGAGCGAAACTACTGTCTGTTCCTTGATAACGCAGATTAACAACAAAATCGGAAGTATCGTAATTTTCGGGTAAAATAATATCAAACCAAATGTCTTTTTGTTCGACCACATAAATACTATCTAAAGTCTTTTGCCAACGTTTTTTGTTATGAATATCTATTGAGTGCTGTATCTCATCTTCGTTACTGGCTTTATATCCTAATTTTTCAGCCAAAAGTCGAATGGTATTTTCATCAATATGATGTTCTATCGGCGGAGTACCACCATCAGAATATGAAGTTAATATTCCAAGAGTATCGGCAAGTTTCTGCAGGCTGGGGTTCATAATCCATTCTCCTTATTTTTTGATTTCAAACAACAAAACGCTCCATGCAGGAACTTTTATATATTGTTGTGATTTTAACTCTTCAGAATTAGAAAATGCTTCGGAACTATCCATCAATAAATGCCATTTTAACTTATTATCAAAGTCCGGCAGTTTCCATTTGAAGTCATTATCATTAGCATTGAGGATACAATACAGCCAACTACGACCATTATACATTGCACAAGACAAACTGCGTCTATCTCCACTTTGCCAATCGGTAAGCTGAAACTCTTTTCCCTCTTCGGTATACCAAGTTAAATCTTTATTCTTTTTGCGCGGCAGATTAGCTCCGGTAAAAAATTTGCTACGAGCAAAATATCCAAGTTTGCGACGAAGTTTAATAATTCTTCTGGTAAAACGTGCCAGATTTTTTCCTACTTCGTTAATTCCTTCCCAATTTATCCACGTGATAATGTTATCTTGATTATATGGATTATTATTCCCCATTTGCGTATTGGCAAGTTCATCACCGGCAACAATCATTGGAGTACCAAAAGAAAGCAAAAGAGTAGACATCATTGCTCGAGCGCGACGTAAACGATTGCGCTTAATTTTTTCATCTGTCGTTTCGCCTTCGTGTCCTGAATTCCAACTCCAATTGCTATTTGAACCATCTCGATTATCTTCGCCGTTAGCGTAGTTATGCTTTTGATTATAGCTAACCAAATCACGCAAGCAAAATCCATCATGTGCTGTAATAAAATTAATACTACTCCCTATGTTGCGATTATTATAATTAAAAATATCACTGGAACCGCTCATACGACTAGCTAAATCGCCGGTCTGAAAATTATCACCTGTCCAAAAGCGCCGTACCGTATCACGGTATTTATCATTCCATTCAGACCAACCGTTAGGAAAAGCTCCAACTTGATACCCGCCGATACCGACATCCCAAGGTTCGGCAATCATTTTGACTTTTTTTAGTAGCGTATCTTGTGCAACGGCATACAAAAAACCAGACTTTGTTGTAAATTTCATATCTTGGCGGCATAAAGTAGTTGCCAAATCAAAACGAAATCCGTCAACATGCATTTCTTCTACCCAATAGCGCAAAGAATCCATAACTAGTTGTAAGACTTGCGGATGTTGAAGGTT
>JAFTNB010000001.1 GCA_017452115.1 Alphaproteobacteria bacterium | reverse complement strand
TTTATCTATAAAAACCTCTGCTAATTCATCAATACGAGCTTGAATTTTAGCTCTACCTTCATCTGTATTAATATTAGGACGTTTATTAGGACTTTGTGATGAAACAATTTCAATTGTCTTGTTTTCATCATCTTTTTCAAAAATAGATACCACACCAATAGAACCCAATATCGCTGTATCTGATGCTAAAATTTTATCGCAAGCTGATGCAATCCAATATGCTCCAGAACAGCAATAGCCTGATGCATATGTCATAATTGGCTTTTTACCTCTAGCATTAAATATCATATCAGCAATCTCAGAACAGCCATTGACCTCACCACCAGGACTATCAACATCTAATAAAATTCCTTTAATATTAATATCTTGCAAGGCTTTGTTAAAATCTTGCGCGAGCAATTCATATGAAGTTGCTCCACATATTTTTGTAAATAAATTGGCATACCTAAATAATGGACCAGACACTCTAATAACAGCAATGCCGTCTCGAATTGAAACGGCATTTGTGTTCTTCATCTCTTTTCCTATTTCTCTAGCAACAGCTTCAGGGCTCTTTTTTGTATGATTTGCTATCTCCATCATTGTTCCAATCATCTCGGGAGTTATTGCCCATATAGTTTTTGTAAGTATCTTCATTACTCAAACCTCCATCTAATCCAAGTTCTTTAAGTTTATTTTTTTCTCGAAGTCGCTGTTCAACAACTTCTTCCCAATCCAAACCTTGAGATGCGCATTCAGCTTCAAGAGTTGATAGACCTATTTCCATCCTAAGCTGACAAGCTTGAGCCTCTTTTACAGGATCTACCCACCCACGTCCTGGTCCAATCCATTTACACCTCGTATAAGCATAGCGGTTTTCATAAAAATCTGGAGCATCAACAAGTCCTTTATTTACTACTTCTTCAAGCCATAACTCATAAACAGGAGTAGCCCAATTATCAGCTAACCATTGTCTGCGACCATTAAAAAATCGCCATGCTTCAAGCAATGCTGCTCGAGCAGATGAATAATTCGTTTTAGAAAAATCCTTCAAAAGTAACTCATATGGAATATTTAAGCCTGTTCCAATATTTCTTAGAACATTCTCTATAAAACTTCCGTATGCTGAATTTGGACGGCTAGGAGTAAAAGGTGCAATTTTATCACCAGGAAATATTGGAATAATAGAACCACCTTCAAGTTTAACTTTCCAATCTTTCTTAGCATCTAAATAATCTGTACCATTTCCTCCAAACATTTCGTTCAAGTTTTCTGCATCCATTGGAGTTTCAATGAACGCCGCAATCATTGCATTAACTATTGCAGCCTGAAGTTCAGAACGTTCATAATGATCCAACATCTTAAACATTGGCATAATTGCTGTTAAAATTGGTTTCCCACGAGTTTGACCAATACGCTCAATATCATGAATATGAATAACTCTACGTCTTCCAAAGTCTGTATATGCCGGAATTCGCTCCCAGTTATCAATATCAGCACCAATCCAATAATCTCCAGGATGGCTCTTTTTTATATTATAAGCAATAGGAGCTCCGTACTTATCAATTTCTATACCACCGCGCATATTTTTACTATCTGTTGTGTTCTGCGGATTTGATAATCTATCTGGTTCTATTAACTGTAGACATGTTGAGAATTTTCTATCTTTTAACCAAAGTGGCAAAACCAATGCTTCACCATTTACTAAACAAGACTTAAATACAAGAGTAGTTAAACCATGAAAATTCATTATTTGAGATGCATCACATAAATTTGTTTCCGCCCAAGACCTCCATAGTCCTTCAACCTTAACTTGCCATTCTTCTTCCCATTCCTTAGTTTTGCCTAACAATTTATAGTCAGGTTTTGCAGAAAGCCTTAAACCGGTTCCCACAATATTGTCATTCAATGTTTGAATAGCACCGCTAGCAACACCATGATTACGACTTAAATCTCTAGAGCGAGCAACAATTGTAGATAGTTCAGGCAATAAATCATTATCGGCAGAACCCATTGATGGTTTCCATGATGCTAACTCCCTTGCTGTTACAGATGCTGATGTATGTGATGTGTCTGACATTAAAATACTACCTTTATAACTCGTCTTGATGCTCGACCTTCAACTTTATTTATTTGTGTTTTAAGCGCAGAAATATACTTCTCTAGTTGAGAAATATTCGTTTGATTGTAGCTTGTTGAACCAAAATTACCAACCGATACACTAACTTCTTTTTCTCCAATCATCAGCTTATGGTAGGCTTCTTCTGCTTCCACTAATCGTTGTTTTAATACATCTATCATAGCCATGGATCATCAACCCTCATTGTTTGATATTGTTGTAATTTAAGTTTCTTGCGCTTAAATTCTTGTTTTTCTTGTACTTGGGCAACAGGAATTTGAGCTTCAAGTTCTACCCACATATTTTCTGAAAACCGATCAAGACCATAAATTGCAGCACCAACACGAGCATATACTCTGCAGTCTAAAGCCTCATTTCGTCTTGTCGGATCTTTTTCCCATACAGGTTTAGGATATCCTTTTGTTATTCGAACAACCTGATGTTCAGAAGTAATTTGTTTGAAATACTCTTCAGAATACTGAGGAAAATGACAACGACCAAATTGAGATGCATCATCTCCAATCCTTTCCATTTTAAGCCAACGATAAAATTCCGTTTTAATTACAGGACCAGATATATTCCAAACCTTTAGGCCTTTTTTCTTTGTATCTGCCTTAGATGTGGAAAGTATCATTGCGATATCTCGGCTCTGACCTTTAATTGCCACAACAGTTCTTGGCGCATTTGCCCTTGCTCCATTTCCACCCCAACTAGCTTGAGTAAACTGCCTAACAAATGTATATACATCTTGTGTAGCATAACCACTATCTACACACATAACCCTTATAGGAAGAGTTATTCCACTTGCATGCGGATAATCTTTCATTAAAACATCTTCGAGCTTTCTCCAAACTTCAGGTTTGGCTGTATCTCCCATTAAAACTTGATAATCAACAGACCAACTCTGTTTTTGACGTCCCCAAGCAACAATCTCACATTCAATACGATCTTTCTGAATATCAACGCCGGCTGTTAAGAATAAACCACCCATAGGTATTGTGCCAATAGGATAATCTTCTCTTATTTCATAAATTCTTTGCCATTCAGGAGCATCCGTCTCTTCTTCATAAGTCTCACCTAGAATAGTGTTTTGGAAACCTTGCATCAACGTTGTATCTTCTTGTGCTCTTTTATAAATACCAACACATTCTTTCCAAGATAACCATCCCACAGGAGAGTAAAGTGACGATAAGTGAAAACCAACTGTTAAACCATCGCTCTCTGCTGTTGCAACCCATTTACCATTTTCAAGCATTTGAGTTTTATGATACTCAGGTATCAGTTCATGACAATGCTCACATTCATACATAACCTCTGGTTCTGTGCGGATTTGTTCCCATTTTAGAGCTTGGTACTCTCCACAAAAAGGACATGGCAACATAAAATAACGTTTATCAGAATGCTCAAACTCTCGCTCTATATTAGACAATCCCTTGATTGTGGGCGTAGAAACCAGAAATATTTTCTTGCGCTTTTGAAATGTAGCAGTACGACGCTCTGCCAAAAGAATTGGATCGCCTTCGCCCTCCAAATCTCTAGGATATCCATCAACTTCATCCATAAACAAATATCGAGCTGGCATAGAACGTAATCCAACAGCCGAGTTTGCACCTGTTAACACTAATACTCCACCAGGAAAATCTTTAGATAGCATCGTATTTCCACGATCTCTAGATCTAGCCGGACAAACTAATTGTTTGAGAGCTGGACAATCCTCAATTAAAGGATCAATACGTTGGCGAGAATTTCGTTTAGCCATTTCAACAGTTGGCGATACAGCCAACATTGGACCAGGAGCGTGATGTATTACATATCCAATCCAGTTATTTCCACATTCAGTTCCTCCAATCTGTGCACCTTTCATAAAAATAACTTTCTGCACCGGATTATGTGGCGATAAGCAATCCATAATCTCCTTTAAATAAGGTGTTCTTGAAGTTCGCCACTTTCCAGCTTCCGAAGCCGATTTACTAGAAAGTATTCTATATTCGTCAGCCCATTCTGAAACAGTTTTATAAGAATCAGGATAAAATCCATGCATCCAATTCTCACCAACCGCATCATCTCCATCATAATGGCTTTCCAAAATCTCCGATTTCTGATAAGAGGTCTCTGAACTCATCTTCCAATACCACCAACGTTTCGTGTTCATCGGCTTTTAGCTTTGCTGCTATAACCGCCGCCCGTCTGGCAGGAAAACCTGCTATTAAATCTCTGGTGGCTCGAGCAAGACGGAACACATGATTATTAACTTTTTGCCTATCAACAACCTCCGATTTAAACTTTTTAAGCCGTTCTTTCATAAACATCGCGCGATAAAATTCATTAGCCGCACGAGCCTGATTATATGTTGCTCCTCTAGTGTCTTTAAGCGGAGCATCTGTAACTGAAATTGAAACATCCTGAACATCAACAGGTTTTGCTTGCATAGGATTTGTGTTTTCACGCCAATCACGATTAGCTTTTTCTACATTAATCTTTCCAGAACTCTCTAATCTGATGCGCCCAGTTTTCACAGCTTTTTGAACTGCAGCCAAAGAAACACCCCGAATATTCGCATATTTTCTTAATGAAACTTCCATTTATTATTTCAAGCACCTAAAAATATGGGCGATAACATCTACCGTCCATCCATTACCAATTGCCTTATATCTTTGTGTATTAGATACGCTCGCTGTATATCCGTCAGATATTGTCTGTAATCGTTCGCATTCTAGTGGAGTGAGCTTTCTGACATAATAGTCACCATCTGGCAAATCAATTTGGTATAATCCTGTCTTGCCTCCAAAACCACCGCTATTTGCACTTAAAGATACCGATTTACCTCTTATTGAATAAATCCTATATCCCTGACTGTCTCGTCCAATATCCCCCAAACGGATAGGAGTTAAAACTCCTGTGGTTTGTTGATTAAATGGAGCTTTATAGTATCCAGCAATAAGAGTGTCACTCTTATCAGGATTGATTTTCTTAATTTGTTTAAATTTATTGATGACCTTTACCGCAATATTTATGAGCACAGAACTATCGGAAGTAACAGATGTCAAAGCATTAGATTTTTTATCTTTTCTAATTTCCAATTGTTTCTGTTTATTTCTTGAGCGAAATGCACATCCGATAGGTTCTGCTATCATAGAACGTTGCTTATAGAAAAAGTCATGTGGAAAATGTGCTCCATCATATCTGGCAGTTAAACAATAACTTTTATCAGTCATTGCCAGTCCTTTTTCAAGAATATCTTTCAAATAAATCCCTTTATCTTCGGGCTGTGCAACCTCCCAATTGCACCAATACAAGCGTTTTCGTTGTTGAGCCGAAACAAGTGCAGAATTTATTAAAACTGGCTCAACTCCTAGAGTATTTGTAATTATGTCTCTATTTTCTTTACTCATAGAAGCAACATTTTCCAATAAAAAATACTTAGGCTTAATAGTTTCAACAGCTTCTACAAACTTCCAAAACAATCCTGAACGTTCACCAGATAATCCTTGTCTGTTCTTTTTTGCTATTGATAGGTCTTGGCAAGGACTTCCTCCCATAATCAAATCTATTTTACCGATAAACTGACTAAAATCTATATCTCTAACATCTCCGAGCCTAATGATATCTGGATAGTTTTTTTGCGATATGGCTATTGCATATTTATCAATCTCACTTGCATAATATGTATCAATAGATATTCCGGCACGTTCTAAAGCGACACGTCCACAGGAAATGCCGTCAAAAAGACTTAATACTCTCATATATTATCTCTCACGCAACAAAAAAAGCGTGAAAAATTCACGCTTTAACTTTAAAATGCAAAATTTAATTTATTCTACGTTAAACCATTCCATACAAGTCATAAGTAAATGATTATAATCACCAGATGTTGCTTCCTCATGGAATTTGTCTCGTTCCTCTTGGGATAAGCCAGCTTCTCTCATTGCTCTAAGGCAAATTCCTAAAATACAAAAGGCATTTCCGTTTTGGCCAACTAATTCAACTGTTATATCTGGATATTTTGGCATGTCTTTCCTCCAACTCTTGAAGTTCTTGCATCACAAAATCCTTCATTTTAACCGCTTCAGAGCCAAAGTTAATGATAGCTCCGCCTTCTTCTACTGAAACATAACAAAGTAGTAAATCTATTTTTTCAGCTTTTAGTTTTTCTTCAAATTCAAGTAATAACTTTCGGATTTTTTCCAATCTATGTTCAGTAATACTCTCATATTTCTTTTTGTATTTTTGTTTATATGGCTGATATCCATAGAATTCACCATTAATCCTAAAAATCGCAGTATCAACAAAAGCTCTTTCTTTATCGAACATAGAAGCTATAGTTTTTATTTTAGCTAACTGTTGTTCCGGTAATACTTTCTTTTCCATTTTAATCTTCCTTCCAAACTGGTTCTAAATCGCCACTTTCTAAGTCGGTTGTGTATCCTTTGAAGTTTTTCAAATCTTCTTGTGAGCAGAAGCTAACACCACCGATGGATTTAATAACGATACCGTAAGTTTTGCTTAGTTTGGCAAGGTCTTTTGCAAAATTTTCATAACGGCGTGTTGCCTTGGTTGGCTTGTATGCATCCGGATCAATGTAATAATTGAAATCTCTATACAAGCGGTCTTTAGTCATTTTCCTTTTAAAAGCCTTGGTAAAAATTTCTAAATCGCAACTAATTTCTTCAGCGAACTCATCAGCTATATGACGTCCCCATCGGCTATCCATCAAAGCCAATGTTTCTAGGGGTGTAAATCCGGAATTTTTTTGAATAATTTTAAATGTGGCAGCCCATATTTCAGGCATTTTTTCTTTGGAAGTGTAGCTACTAGCTATTCCCCAAAATCCCCAATTTTTATTTTGTGTTGGTAAAAATTCAGTCATCTTAACTCCTTTCGTTAACCTTAATACCTAAGTAACGACAGTAGCTAGAACCTGATGGATCAGCGTATAAAGTTTGCTTACCTTTGCAACTTAAGGCGATAACTTGGCGTATCCCATTATCATCATAACCACCTTTACCAGCTAAAAAATCATAATCAGCTAATGGGTTATCGCAGATATTTTGGTATGTTTTTTCATCTAAATTAATGGTTTCAGCCACTTTAACCTCAGTTGCTTCAAAACCATATTTTTGAGTTAAGCTTAAGACTTCATCTAAATCGGTCGGCTTGCGTACTAAGTAGGTTTTAACTGTTTTCATAATGAACTCCATTGTTTCTTTACAATACAATGAATGCTTGGATTTCTTTATTTATCCAGTTAATTCGACATCATTTTCCGAACTTTCTGCATTATCTTCCAATAGTTCTGCTTTCTTACCAGTAAATTCCTCCCAACGCCTTACAATTACATCACAAAACTTAGGATCTAACTCCACAAGACGAGCTTTTCTGCCAGTTTTTTCAGCAGCAATAAGAGTAGAACCCGAACCACCAAAACCATCTAGCACGACATCTCCGGATCGAGAGCTGTTAGTAATAGCTCTTTCAACCAGTTCAACTGGTTTCATAGTCGGATGCAGGTCATTTTTTATAGGTTTGTTATATTCCCACACATCAGCTTGGTCTCTATCTCCACACCAATAATGCTTATGTTCTGCATTCCATCCATATAAAATTGGCTCATACTGGCGCTGATAATCGGCTCGGCCTAATGTAAAGGTGTTTTTTGCCCATATAATAAAGGTAGACCATTTACCACCAGCTGTAATAAAAGCATTATATAATGTGTGCAATTCTGATGAACTCATACAAACATAGGCAGAACCTTGGCAAAACATCATAAGATTAGACAAGCTGTCAGTTAAAAACTGAGCAAAACCATCGCCTAAGTTATCATTCATAATTTTACGACCACCAAGTGAACCGGCATGATATCTAATGCTGTCTTTCATCGTGGAACCATAGTTTACATTGTATGGTGGATCTGTAAAAATCATTGTTGCAATATCATCTTGCATTACTTTTTTAACATCATCATACATTGTAGTGTCACCACAGATCAGACGATGATTACCTAAAATCCAAATATCTCCACGTTTTGTAATAGCTTCTTTAGGCAATTCAGGAACTGCATCGTCTTCTGTTTGACCTTCAGTTTCAGGCTCGCCAAAGGCTTCAAGCTCTTTTAACTCTTCATCTGAGAACCCCAAAATATCAAGATTAAAGTCCATATCTTCAAGCTCTTTCATCTCGAGAGCTAGCATTTCTTCATCCCATCCAGCATTCAGAGCTATTTTATTATCTGCAATAATTAATGCTCGGCGCTGAGTTTCTGACAGATGTGGTAATCTAATGACTGGAACTTCTTTTAATCCCATACGTTGGGCTGCTAAAAGTCTGCCATGTCCGGCTATAATGACATCATCACCACCAATCAAAATAGGATTGGTAAAACCAAACTCTTTAATACTAGCTACAATTTGAGCAACTTGCTCATCATTATGTGTGCGAGAATTACGAGCATAAGGTATAAGTTTATCTACTGGATAGTTCTCTTGAAACTCCATTTTTTATTTCCCGAATTAAAAATGACAACCTAATTTATAGTCATCACCACATAAACAAAAAGTGACAACCAAACAAAAATGGTTGTCACCCTGAATTTTTAGAATTTACAATATTTAGAAAGTGACAACCGACAACCAAAATAAAATCTGTTTCGCTAGAAAAATGGCGCGGCTTGCACCCCCGCATACGATTTAATCGGAGGAAGGACCCGTTGCTTTTACAGTCAAAGCTTATAATCCTTTCTTACACAATTTCGCATACACAGGCTTATCAAGTCCTAAATATTTGATAAGTGTCTTTGGTTTTTGATTACACCACAGACTTCTATTTTCTTCCTGACCATCTTTAATTATTTTAATCAAACCACTTGGAAGTTCAGCTTTACCAATGCATGAAGATAAATAAACAAAGCACTCATCATTATCTTTTAAGTTCTCAACAGCCAACTGTCTAGCATACAAGTTTAGGGTAAGGTCTGCCTTTGAACCATCTTTAGTCCATGGACTGCCACCGCCAATTGGACAAGCAGTAGAGTAAAAATCACAAGCGAGTTTGCGACCTGTGATGCCACAGTCAGCAACAGATGAATGATAAGTATAACGACCAGTCCCATTAACAATAATATTTTTAGGTGTTTCACCCAATGTTTTAACTATTAAATCCGTTAGATTTTCGTCATTTAACATTGGTATTGCAACAATAGCCGTTTCAATTTGACCATCATTTAGAGTAATTTGTGTTTTAATATCCAATCCAAGATTGGTTGATGTCTTGGCTTTTTCATATAACGCATTGTTGAGCTTACGTGCTAAAAACAATTCACGATTAATTAGCCCGTCACCTTTACAAGCATAGCCAACAAATACACCTTGATCTCCCCAACCATCTTGTTCAACACCTTGGTTAATATCAGCAGACTGTTGACCAATTAAGTTTGTAATCTTTATTTTATCTGGTTCTATAGCATATTCACCCCAGATTTTAGCATAATCTTTGGTATAACCTATATCGGCCAGGGCTGAAATCACATATTCATTAACATTTTCAAGAGAAACATCACCCTTGATTTCACCACCAAGAATAACGTTATTATCCTTAATCATAACTTCAACAGCGTACTTAACTGAGCTATCTTGCTCAATCATACGGTCTAAAATGTAACTTGAAATGTAATCGGAAATTTTATCTGGATGTCCAAGAGACACCGCTTCTGCAGTTTTTTGCATAACTAATTCTCCTTATTTAGTCCTCTATTGTGGGACAAGTTAGGTTAAATCCACATCGAAGCCACCCTCATTGATGACTTCGGGATAAAACTCGTACTTTTTATTAAAAATGTCAAGATGAAAAATAAAGGGGCGCGTTCATACCATCGCCCCGATTATACTCAATTTTATAATCAATAAAGCAAAAAATGTCCACGACTAAAATGTCCTAGACACTTTTGATACTGTATTGAATTTTTATTAGCGCAATATCGTACTTTTTATTTATGTTGCTACGACATAAACCAAATTCCCGACACAAATATTTCCAAGGTATTCTAGCACCACGTTTCCAAACGAGCTTACGTTCCCAAGGTTCTAAAACTTCAAGCCATACTAACACTTCATCCATTTGGGTTATCTGCTCGCTTGTTGGTTTAGGTTTTATTGGCTTTCTATCCATTAACATAATCTCTTGAGGTGTATAGATGATATCTGGCATTGTTGAACGATAACCTTGAGCCTTAACTGGTGGTAATAAACGCATAACATAAACAGCACTCTCTATACGGCTTTTGATGTCCTCAATTGTCAATTTAGTCATTGAGCACCTCCTTGCTGAGCTAATTTAGGTAATCTCAAACAATCACCAATGCTCGCAAATGAAGATGTATTTTCACCACCATTCTCCCATTTTATAATTTTTGCTTGCCAATCTCTGATTGGAATATTGCCAACGCACCAATTTTTAGCCTCATAATAATCATAAAAAGCTTGTGGATCTACATTACTAAACCCACGAATAGCACAGTAAATTTTTACATCCTCTAATGTTGGAACAGCCAAAGTGCCAATTTCTTTTTTATTTATTTTTTCTTTTTTACCATTTTCATTTTTATTCTTTATATCATTATTATTTTCATTCTCATTATCATTAAGGTTGGCTATTGTTTGGCTTGAGTTTTTCTTTTGCTCAGCATTTGCTCGACGTTTGCTTGCCGCTTTTGTTGCAATTGCTTTCCTTTTCTCACACACTTCATTATATTTTTTGAAGTTTTCAGAAATGCTCTCCGCCATAAAATTATAGGCTTTCGCAATATATTGAGGAACAGGACGCACAGGCTCACCATACAAAACCATTTCACAGAGAGCTGTCATAAGTTCTCCACGTTGTTTTATTGTCAAATGATTAGATAGCGCTAAAAATTCTGGCGCAAATATAATGAAACTTTTCTTTTTATCCATTATATCCTCCAATATTTTTTGCTCTTTTTATGCGTTTGATACCTTGAACCCACCGCAAAGCAAGAGTAGAACGATCAACTTCTTGTTTAATTTTCTTTTCCAATTTGGTCAGCGTAGAAAACTTTAACTCCATCAAATACATTGCCGGAATTTCTCTAATAGCCTCTGAAACATTGGTTTTGCGTTTACTGCTGTTCATTGTTATTCCTTTCAAAATTAGTTAATGACAACAGGAACACCCACGCAAAAATCAAAACCGTTCCCTTTATTTTAATTTTTTGCGTATTTTTTCAAAAAACTTATAAATTGTCTTTTTATGCATATGCATCTCCCTTGATATTTGATCCAAGCTATCACCTTGTAATAATCGCTCCACGACAACTTTCTCTCTACCTTCGGCTAATTCCCAAATTTTCATAAATAGCAGTTTGGCATCATTATCTGGTGTGTAGGCATTTAAATAAGAAAAATCCTCATTTGCTTCGAAGTCAGCTAATGAGGAATATAAAAAGTCGCGCCGGCGATATCTCATAACTAATAAATTAGTGGCACACTGTTTTAACGCATGTACCACCAATGCTTCATCAACATCAGGGACATCATAAAATCGCTTGAGATAAAACAGTAGCAGTTCTTGGGTTAAATCTTCTTTATCTTCATATGAAAATAATGGTGTCGACAATAAACGGCGAATTTGCGATAAAATTGTCATTCGGACATACTCGGGTAGTCCGTTAAAAATATTGAGTTTCATCAATAAACCTCTTTTTTATGTTAATGAGAGGTTTATTGTCTTGAATTACCTATAAAATTACAAGAAAACTCCAAATAACAGTTGAACTAAATAGCTTGATATATTAGCATTTTACATATCTTTGAAAGAAATAACCATTGTGCAAAAACCTGTGTAAAAACAATTTTTTATCTACTGTTTTGAATATCAATATAAAATATCGCATCAATAATAAAAATTCCTTGCATTTTTTAATCTCTTAATTCTATAATGAGCAAGTCAGAGTTGATGGTCTGACTTGGGTGTGAGAACCTAATATCCACTAGCGTCGCGAAAGACGATATTTTCGCCTACCAGTTTTTGACTGGAAGGCGATAAAATACGCTTTTAAAGTCAATATATCGCACAATAACTAGTGGTATTGTTCTCAACTTCCAGTCGCCTCTCATCAGGGCGACTTGTTAGTTATTGAGAGGTATATTATGAAATATAAAAATATTTTATTAGCCGCAGCCATTGCAACAATACCATTTCTTTCAGCTTGTTCTACAACTAATTATAGTTTAAACGAAGAAAGAATGACTGTTGCTAAAGCTCAAAGAGAAATTAAAATTGGTATGACTTCTTCAGCTGTCATTGAAGCTCTAGGTTCACCGAATATGGTTACAACAGATACAGAGCGCAGAGAAACTTGGGTTTATGACAAAGTTTCTACCAATATTCAATCTTCTTCCTCAACAAAGGGTATATGGTTACTTCTATTTTATGGAGAAGGAAGAGAAAAACAAGCTAGCTCTAACCAACGAACTTTAACTATCATTGTTAAATTTGATAAAAATGGTCTAGTTAGAGACTTTGCATATAGAACATCTACTTTCTAAGGAATAAGATATGAAAAAGATAATAGGTTTTGTCTTTGTAATATCTCTATTTCTTTCTGGATGTGCTAGATATTATGGTGACTACTACATGCTAGATGAACAATATTTAGCAAGAAGACAATTAGAAACAAGAAGATACGAAACACAAAATGAAGAAGCTTTATTAGTTGCTTCTGCACAGGTTTTGCAAGATCTTGGTTTTACTTTAAATGAAAGTGAAACAAAACTAGGTCTTATTACAGCAAGTAAAGATAGAGAGGCTGGTTCTACCGCTGGTAAAGTCGGATTAATTTTATTAGCCGCATTTGCAGGAACCCAACCAGTTTACGATACAAATCAAAAAATTTATGTAACTTTAGTTTCTACAAAAAGCCACAACAATTATGGTTATAATGTAAGAGTAGAGTTTGCTCGTGTAATTTGGAATAACATGAATGAAGCTCGAATTGAAAAAATAGAAGACGAAGTTATCTACAAAGACTTTTTTGATAAGTTAAGTCAATCTGTATTCTTAACAGCGAACAATATATAGGAGACTAGGATGAAGAAAATTTTATTAACTATCACTATGATATTAGGTATGACAGCCTGTGCTTCAACTCATCAAGACGTTTTAGGAATGTCGCAAACCCAAGTTCAAATGAGAAATTATCAATCTCGTTATTTTGATACTAATAATAAAGCTATGGTTTTAAGGGCTGTAATTTCAACAATGCAAGATTTAGGTTTTATCATTGATAAAGCGGATGAAAAATTAGGTACTATTAGTGGTACTTCTTTTACTCATTCATCTAAACTTACAGCTTCAGTACGAGCAATTAATTCAAAACAAATTGTTGTTAGAATTAATGCACAATCCGGTTTAGAAGCAATTGAAGATCCTATGGCATATCAAAACTTTTTTAATGCTTTAGGACAATCTTTATTCCTCGAAGCACATGAAGTTGAATAGAAAATAACCCGTCATAAAAAAATGACGGGTTATTAATTACTTCCTGACCTTATACAATTTACGTTGGTCTTCCCAGATAGGTGGAATTTCTTCTCTTATCAGACGTTGTAAGTAAATGCTAGGTGGCTGTGTACCATTTAATATGCGCTTAACAATATCTGGTGCAAGACAGGTTAATCTTATCAATCTTCCTAAATATCCGGCATCAATTTTTTCCTGATACGCTAGTTGAAGTATGGTAAGTTTGCCTTGATTTAATATTTTTTGATACTTAAAGGCTTTACCCAGCGCATTTATCAATTCTTGATTATAATTAACATTTTGAACTACATCTTCAGGTATTGCGAGTATCAAAGCACCTTTACGTCTAGTAAATGGTAAATCTATAACCATCTTACATCCGTCTGTTTTTTCCTTATAGTTATCAGGCAAAATTCCTAAAGCAAATTCGCTCCAATTAATTTCTAGAGTATCATACTGTACTAAAATATTTGTTATTAACAAACGCATCAGCTGTAATTTATCTCGCTCAGGAATTTTTTCTAAAATAGCCTCAGGCTTTTTCATTACTTTATATATCTCTGCCGTTTTTTCTGGTGCAATTTTATTTATCAATCCATTAAGCACCTTAATATCCTTAAATAATGGAGCAACGATTTTCAAAATACATTCATCCATCAACGCAACAGGTACAGCTCCATTATGACAAGTATGATAGCCATAATATTTTGCTTTGGTTGATGTGTAATAAAATCGGCGCACACCTCTCGTTTGAGAAGATGCCGGTGTCATAAGAGTATTGCAACAGGCACAGGTTAACAATCCTCGCAAAATCCCAACTTCATTTTTTTTATATAAACAAGTTCTCATATTAGGATCTCTTGTATCTCTTATGCCTTGAACAGATGCAAATAGCTCCGGTGTGATTATTGCTTGATGTTGGCCATCATACAATTCTTCACCATACTTAACTTTACCCATGTAGATTGGATTTCTAAGCATTCGTTTTACGGCATCTCGTCTGAAAGTCTTATAACCACGTTCTGATAAAAGCTTACAAACAGCCATCGCTGAATTATATCTCTGATACATCTCAAACATAAATTTTACAGCTTCGGCTTCATCAGGTTTGATTTCTAACTTCTTATTTATGTTTTGATATCCAAATGGCACAACACCGCCAGTCCACATACCTTTCTTTTTAGATGCTGCAGTTTTATCTCTAACACGTTCTGCACCAATCTCTCTTTCAAATTGAGCAAATGATAATAGCATGTTTAAGGTCAATCTTCCCATACTGTCAGAGGTATTAAAATTTTGCGTAACCGAAACAAATGAGCACTTATGCTTATCAAAAATATCTATCATTTTAGAAAAATCTGATAATGAACGAGTGAGACGGTCAATTTTATAAACGACAATCATATCCACTTTACCGGCCTTAATATCTTCAAACAATCTGGTCAAAGCCGGTCTTTTCATATTACCACCAGAATAACCGCCATCATCATAGTGTTCATCAATTAGTGTCCAGCCTTGGTGTTTCTGACTGCGAACATAACTTTCGCCAGCTTCTCGTTGAGCCTCAAGCGTATTAAACTCTTTCTCTAAACCTTCATCTGTAGATTTTCTGGTATATATTGCGCATCTAATTTCTTCCATGATTACACCCCAAAGAATTCCTTTCCTGAAATTTTTCTGCCTGTTATGTGAAAAGCCACCGCCGAAAGTGATTTATAAAACTCATCTTTAAGTTCAAAACCTCCGGCCACAATACGCACTCGATAAATTTCCCCTTTATATTTTTTAGTAATCTCAGTACCAACAGGGAGGTTGTTTTCTTCTTTAACTGGTCTCTTATCTAAATTTTCAAGGATTGATTTAGTCTTAGTATCTAGTCCGCCAAACCGAAGTTCTTGCAAACGATAAGTTATTCTCCATATAAAAAATTCACGTCGGCTGGAGTTAACATTTCGATTAAAAAGATAAACGTACATATGTTTTAACTTATCAAACGGAAGGTTCGCAACCTCTGTCAACTCGATATTTAAATTAGGCAATTCTATCATTATCAACTCCTTGTTTCTTAACACAATGAATGCTTGGAAAAGCCAAGAAGTCCAATGATTTATTACTATATTCGTCACTTTCTTGCTCGCTTAAAAGCTCTATAACTGGGTGAGATAAAATCTCTAATAGTCGTTCAAATTCCGATAACATAAAATTCTCCTGTTATGATTTACACAACAGGAACACCCACAGAAAAAATAAAATCGTTCCCACTTTTTATAATTTTTTTAATATGGTCGTATGTTCGGAGTGCTAATGGCAAAAACAGGTCTGTCCATACATACAAAGAACGACCAAATTTTAAGTGGTTGATTTTCAGGCTATTTTCATCTATACGAGCTCAGACCAAAAGTATCTATTTTGGATACAAATAGAGTAAAATTACAAAATTTACAGATAAAAAAGAATAGATACAAGTCTAACCGATTCTGCAAAACCTTGAGAATACTGCGATACAGAGAGCAAAAAAAGAGCCTCTCACTAGGAGAGGCTTCTTGAGTGGTGGGCGCTGTAGGACTCGAACCTACGACCAGACCGTTATGAGCGGCCGGCTCTAACCAACTGAGCTAAGCGCCCACAATAGCCATGTTTGTATTGCAAAAAATTTTATTAGTCAAGAGTTTTTTTTATTTTATTATTTTTTTAATTCGTATATTATAGATTATACAGAAAACTACATTGGCATAAGACGATGGAGTTTTATCTTTTATAAAGTTAAAAATTTTCCTTAGTTATATATTCAGGTGGAATAATGCCATCTTTAATTATGAGCAGATAATATGGAACAACGGAAAAGCGTAAACCTAATTTTTCATCACAAACAGACCAATCCACCGCAGATGTATCAATGTCACGAATGGAAGACAATTTTACCAATCGCTCATCAACATCTTGCGGAA
>JAFTNB010000054.1 GCA_017452115.1 Alphaproteobacteria bacterium | reverse complement strand
TGCTAAACAGCAAAGTACACCAACTTTTGCCAATAAAATCGACAGAATTATGTTTGAAAGGAAAAATCGCTCTCCCAAATTTGTAATTACACTACCAACAGAAAAACAAAAAATTTCTACAATCGTAAACAATAATATTTCTGATGAGATAACAAAACAAGAAACAGATAATCTGGAAAAAAAAGGTTTTTCGGCAATCGAATTAGTTAACAAGATTCCACTAATGTCAAAATTAAAAGCTGTTAGTAATCCTTCTCCTTTATTACCAATAGAAATTATCTCTGAATTAAGTGAAAAAAATAACGATGTGATTTTACCTAAAATTGCAGAAGATGGGCGTAAACCATGGATTGTATATTCCAAAAAAGAAGTAGTGCAACCTAATTTTTATAAGGTAGCAATTGTTTTAAAAAATTTAGGAATCGATAATATGGTAACAACAGCTGCCATAGAAACAATGCCGGCTAATATATCTTTATCGTTTTCTCCATATGCAACAAATCCATCCGCTGAAGTAAAAAAAGCGAGAGAATTTGGACATGAAACATATGTAGATTGGTTATTATGTTCACAAAACTTTTTAAAAGCAGATAGTGGACCAATGGCTATGAGTATTACTCAAAGTAAGGAAGAAAATTTGCGACGAGCTCAAGCTTCTTTAAATATTAATGCTCCTATTGGCGGAATGATTGTAAATAGAGGTATCGCCGATGAAAATACTCGAGAACATCAAGCGGCCATTATGGAAAATATGCAAAAACGCGGGCTTTTAATGATTGATGCAACAGATGCGGATGGTATTGATAAAATTCAGGTAGAAAATCTGCCCAGAAAAAAGGCAGATATTGTACTAGAAGATAAATTTGTTCGCAGCCATATTGATAATCAATTGGAATTAGCTGAAAAAATCGCTAAAGTAAATGGTTCGGTATTGATTGTAGCTAATCCAAAACCGGTAGTGTTACATGCTTTGAAAGATTGGATAGATACTTTTTCTCCTCAACTCACATATGAACAAATGAAAGCTCAAAATATTACAACGATAGAAAAGCCATATGCGTTAGTTCCTGTTTCTAATTTGGTAATTGAGTAAAATGATAAATGAATTATATAGGAAAAATGCTGCTGCTATTGTTTTTAATTCAGAAGGAAAAGTTTTAATATGCAGTAGAATTGATTTTGAAAATCAATGGCAATTTCCTCAAGGGGGAATAAACAAAGAAGAAAATCATAAAGAAGCAGCATTTCGTGAACTTAAAGAAGAAACAAATATAAGTTCCGTAAAACATATTGCATCATACCCAGAACCTTTACAATATGATTTTCCGCCGCATATTTTAGAAAAATTTAAGAAAATAGGACGAACTAATATTGGGCAAGAACAATATTGGCATTTATTTTTATTCTATGGAAATGAAAAAGAAATAAATTTTAATTCATATCCCGAAGAAGTAGAATTTAAATCGTATAAATGGATTGATATTATGCAAGCTCCTGAATTGGTTGTAAATTTTAAAAAAGAAGTTTACCAAAAAGTTTGTAATTATTTTCAACCCATAATTCAAAAACATATTAAATAAAAAATTTATCTGTTAGCTATCCATGCATTTATAAGGTGACGAATCCGCAAAGGAAAAGAAACAAAAACAGCATCAAATCGAACGTCATAATTGTGGTATTGAGAATGTTTTTGTAAAAATGCTTCTGCTCCTCTGATAATACGTTGTTGTTGTTGCGGATGAATAGCATATGCTGCGTTATCAATAGAATTTCTTTTTTTAACTTCAACAAAAATAATTGTTTTATTTTTACAAGCTATAAAATCTATTTCTCCGGCATGAGTTCCTCGTCCGGTTTTATAGTTAACAGCAATAATTCTGTATCCTTTACATCGCAACCAGATACGAGCAAAAAATTCAGCCCAACGTCCACTTTTCCAATTAGTTGTTTTCATTTTTTAATTCTAAAGCTCTAGTGTATACTTCATTTTTATTTAATTTATATTCAGATACAAGTTCTTTAACTGCAGTTTTAAGCGGTAATTGTTGTAGTTTTTGCCTAATTAAAACATCTAAATCTAATTGGGCAAATTCTTTTTCTGATGGTGGTGCAATCATAAATACCATTTCACCCTTGGGTTCTTTTTGGTTGAAAATATTTATAATTTCTGAGGCTGTTCCGGT
>JAFTNB010000053.1 GCA_017452115.1 Alphaproteobacteria bacterium | reverse complement strand
TGGTATTAGTCTTCATGATTTAGGGCGTGATAAATTTATCGAAACCGTATGGAAGTGGAAAGAACATTCAGGAGGGACGATTTGTAAACAATTACGTCGCCTTGGCGCTTCTTGCGATTGGAGCCGTGAACGTTTTACTATGGATGATGGTTTAAGCCGCGCTGTTCGCAAAATATTTGTTAGTTTGTATAAAGATGGTTTGATTTATAAAGCCAAAAAACTAGTCAACTGGGATGCCAAACTGGGAACCGCTGTTTCTGATTTGGAAGTTATTCAAAAAGAAACAGTAGGCAAAATGTATTATTACAAGTATCCGATAGAAGGGGAAAATGGAGAATTTATTCATATTGCAACCACTCGACCGGAAACTATGTTCGGCGATACGGCTGTTGCGATTAGTAAAGAAAATGAAAAACTCAAACATCTTATTGGTAAAAATGCAATTTTGCCGATTGTTAATCGTCCGATTCCTATTATTGGCGATGAACATGCAGATCCCGAAAAAGGGACTGGTGCCGTTAAAATTACTCCTGCCCATGATTTTAATGACTTTGAAGTTGGAAAACGCCATAATTTACCTCTAATTAATATTTTAAATCCTGATGCAACATTAAATGAAAATACTCCATTTACCGGTATTGACACTCAAACAGCTCGCAAATTGACTATTGAGAAACTTGAAGAATTGGGATTGATGGAAAAAATCGAAGATCATCCGATGGTTATTCCTTATGGAGAACGTTCGGGTGTTGTTATTGAACCGTTGATGACTGACCAATGGTTTGTAGATGCTCCTGTTTTGGCTAAAGAGGCTATTCGCGCTGTAGAAAGCGGAGAAATGGAGTTTGTTCCCAAATCTTATGAAAAAACATATTTTGAATGGATGAGAAATATTCAACCATGGTGTATTTCTCGACAATTGTGGTGGGGACATCAAATTCCGATTTGGTATGGTCCGGATGGGGAAATTTTTTGTGAAGAAAATGAAGCAGAAGCTCTGAAAGCTGCTGCTAAACATTATGGCAAGCCCGTTGAATTAACCCGAGAAACAGATGTATTAGATACATGGTTTTCTTCCGGCTTGTGGGCATTTTCAACATTAGGCTGGCCTGATAAAAGCGAATATTTAGATGAGTTTTATCCCACATCAATTTTAGTAACCGGATTTGATATTATTTTCTTCTGGATTGCTCGCATGATGATGATGAGCCTATATAAAATGAAACATGTTCCGTTTAAGAAGGCTTATATTCATGGTTTAGTTCGGGATGAAAAAGGGCAAAAAATGTCCAAATCCAAAGGCAATACTGTTGATCCTATGGAAACTATTGATAAATATGGTGCTGATGCTTTGAGATTCTTTATGGCGGCCATGGAAACTCAAGGACGTGATATTAATTTGTCTGAAGCTCGTATTGCCGGCTATCGTAATTTTGCTACTAAATTATGGAATGCCGCTCGTTATGGTGAAATGAATGAATGTATTTTAAGTACAGATTTTAATCCGGATACATGCAAATTTGCCGTGAATAGATGGATTATCGCCAAAGCTCGCGAAGCGACAATACAAGTAACCGAAAATATCAATAATTATCGTTTCTCCGATGCTGCCAATGCCGTATACCAGTTTGTTTGGGGCAGTTTCTGTGACTGGTATATTGAAATGAGTAAACCGGTATTTTATGGTGATGATGATAGTGCCCAAAAAGAAACCAGAGTAACATTTGCTTGGGTTCTGGATAGAATTTTAATTATTTTACATCCTTTTATGCCGTTTATTACTACAGAATTATGGAATAATATCGCTAAAAGAGAAACCAAACTTTTGCATATGCCATGGCCTAAATCAGAAACAATAGACACCGCTGCTTTGAATGATATTGATTGGGCAATTGATTTAATCAGTTCAATTCGTTCATTGCGTGCGGAGATGAATTTGCCTGCTTCGGCAAAACTCACGGTATATTTGAAAGATGCATCAACAGTATCTAAACAAAATATCGAAAACCTTAAGGAGATTATTTGTTCTTTGGCAAGATTAGAAACAATATCAAGTTATGATGGAGATATTAGTGCGGATATGGCACAATCTGTGTTTAAAGAGGCGGTATTATTATTGCCATTAAAGGGTATTGTTGATTTTACTGCAGAAAGAGAACGTCTTAATAAAGAACTTGTAACCTTAAATAAAAATCTTGATGGCTATGCTCGTAAACTTAGTAACGCCAGCTTTGTTGAAAGGGCTCCTGCTGCAGTAGTAGAAGAAGAAAAACGTCGTCAAGCCGAAGCTTTAGAAAACAAGGCCAAAGTTGAGGCAGCGCTTGCACGAATAGCTAACTTCTAATTTAAATATGCGTTATTTAATGCGGAGATTTTGTTATCTCCGCATTATTTTTATACAAATTCACATTCCTATTTTTCATCAAGTATTTACATTTGATGAAATATATGATATAGTTCTAATTAGGGTTAATTCTTATAATTGGAGCTATAAGATG
>JAFTNB010000052.1 GCA_017452115.1 Alphaproteobacteria bacterium | reverse complement strand
CCGAGGTGATAACCAAGGTCACGTGATTTACGAATTAGAGAAAAGAGCTAATTGGAATATCCCTGGAATTTTTCTGCTTTGCAGAAAAATAGGGATGACGTTTATGCTGTTAATAATCAGAAGATTCCTTGACGATTGCTGCCGCAATCGAGGAATGACACTAAAAAAGAGTGCACAGCAAAAAATATGCATGACTTTCGCTTTATTCTTCATATTTATGCTTCTTTTAATTCCTTTTAACTCAAAAGCAGCGACATGTTTTTTACCGGATTGTCAAAATGAAGAGAGAATAATGAGGTTTATTCCCGAGGGAGCATATGAATGTTTAGCGAAAGGTTATAAGCCGACGCCGGAAGTATCCTGTCCCCCATATTCATTAATAGATGAATGTCCGGAGAATGATTATTACGTAAAATGTAATCAAGAGAGATGGTGTAAAGAAAATGGTTACACAATAAGTTCATGCTCTTCTCCTAAATATTTAGACGCTCAATGTCCGAACAATTTAGCTTTATATAAATATTGCACTTGTCCGAGCAGTTATCAATATAGCTGTAGTTCGGAGAGTAATGTTAGTGGTGGAAGTGGTACGGTTTGTAATGGAAAATATACGGCATGTACCTGTAATTCACCATTTATATGGAGTAGCGGCAGCTGCGTATGTCCGGATACATATGTCTATGCCTGCAGTGGAACGGGATATAGTTCGGGAAGCGGAGTAGGATGTAACGGAAAATACACAGCGTGTACTTGTGCGACCAACTATACATGGAGTGGAAGTGTCTGTGTATGTGATAGTAGTTTCAAATATACATGTTCCGGTACCGGTTACTCATCCGGAAGCGGTACAGCCTGCGGCGGTAAGTATAAAAGCTGTAATTGTTCCGCTTATTACACTTGGGATGGTAGTGCTTGTACTCATACTCACTCTTATGTTTGCCCAAGCGGTTCATACTCTTCGAGTTCATCTTGTACATATGGAACATCCGGCACCGTATCAAAAGCATGTGCTTGCGGTGCAACATCAGGTACTTGTTATAAATGCACTACTTGTACGTCAAGTTCATCTAATTATTGTTGGGTACATGATACTTGTCATGGCGATTGCTGTAGCGATGGAACATATGAACCATGTGAAGAAATCTGTGGCGGAAGTGGGTGTTGTTCTTCCAGTTCTTCTAATTATTGTTCATATCATGGAGAATGCCATGGTGATTGTTGTACAGATGGTACGTATGAATCTTGCGATACCCGTTGCGGTGGAAGTGGATGCGATTCAAGCAGTTCTTCGAGTTCATCCGGTGGATCAACATATGATCCATGTGATTGGGTAGGTTGTCCAACAGAGGTTACTTGTGAATATGGTTGTGCATCATATACTACGGCATCAGATTGCTGTGAATCTGTTTGTGAAAGTTGTAATCCTTGTGATTGGGATCAGTATTACAGTAATGGTACATGTTATTGCCGTCTTTATGCGCTTAATTTATGTTGTGAGTATTCTGATAATGGTTGTTGTATTGCAGAATATGGAACAAATAATGGTTACGTAGATGATAGTGTATGTATACGTAAAGAATGGGCAATGTAATAGAATTATTATGTTTCTTCTTTCTCTATGAAAAAACTCCGAAGATATAATATACATCTTCGGAGTTTTGCAATTATTAGACAATTACCGATTTTGAGAAGGCATTTGAGCTTCTGTGGACATTGCTTTGATAAATTCATCAAGTTTGACAACTTCTTGTTTATCAGAACCAATGCGGCGAATGGTAACAGTACCATTCTCTTTTTCTTTAGCCCCAACAACAGCAATTACCGGAATTTTAGCCACAGAATGTTCACGAATTTTGTAGGTAATTTTTTCGTTACGCAAATCTGTTTTAGCATATAAACCGGCATTGTGCAATACTTGAGCAACTTCTTTAGCATAATCATCAAATACATTGGTAACCGGACAAACAACAACTTGTTCCGGAGAGAGCCATAACGGTAATTTGCCGGCATGATTTTCTATCAAGATACCAAGGAAACGTTCAATAGAACCAAACAAAGCACGATGCAGCATAACCGGCTGGTGTTTTTCTCCATCTTCGCCAATATAGGAAATATCAAAACGCTGCGGTAAGTTCATATCCATTTGAACTGTACCACACTGCCACTCACGGCCAATAGCATCTTTTAGAATAAATTCAAGTTTAGGACCGTAAAAAGCCCCCTCACCCGGATTGATTTCATAAGCATATCCATTATGTTCCAGAGCATTAGCCAAGGCTTTTTCCGACATATCCCAAATTTCATCAGAACCAATGCGATAAATACTATCCGGACGGGTAGAAAGATAAATTTTTACATTTTCAAAACCAAAATCTTTATAAATATCAAGAATTAGCTTTATGGTTTTAACGCATTCTTCTTCCATTTGCTCCGGTGTACAGAAAATATGAGCATCATCTTGAGTAAATTCACGCACACGCATTAAACCCATCAATGAACCGGAAGCCTCGTAACGATTAACCATACCAAACTCTGCCATACGCAACGGCAAATCACGATATGACTTAACACCTTGTTTATATACTAATAATCCACCAGGGCAATTCATCGGTTTGACGCAAAACATTTTTTCGTCTTCGGTTTTGCCGGAATAGTTATGAGCGCCATACTTATCCCAGTGTCCGGAAGTTTCCCATAGACATCTGTCCATAATACGAGGCGTAGATATTTCAATATATCCGTTATTTTCTTGGCGGCGGCGCATATATTCAATTAACTTGCGATAAATTTTGTAACCTTTATCATGCCAAAAAACAGCGCCCGGAGCATATTCCGGTTCAAAATGGAATAAATCCATTTCCTTGCCAAGTTTGCGATGATCTCGCTTTTCTGCTTCTTCGAGCATTTTTAAATACTCGTCTAAATCTTTTTTATTTGCCCAAGCTGTGGCATAAATACGCTGCAGCATTTCTTTGCTAGCATCACCACGCCAATAAGCTCCGGCAACTTTCATTAATTTAAAAGCATCACCGATTTTGCCGGTAGAGGGAACATGCGGACCGCGGCATAAATCAGTAAAACTACCTTGACGATATAAAGAAATTACTTCATCTTCAGGTAAATCTTCAATAATTTCAGCCTTATAATGTTCTCCCATATCTTTGAAATATTTGATAGCTTCATTACGCGGCATAACAATACGTTCAAGCTTTTCATCTCGTTTGATAATCTCACGCATTTTGGCTTCAATCTTGGCAAAATCATCTGTTGTAAACGGTTCTTTGCGAGCAAAATCATAATAAAAACCATTTTCAATAGCCGGTCCGATAGTAACTTGCACATCATTCCATAATTCTTTAACCGCCTGTGCCATAACATGCGAACAGCTATGACGGATGATATGGAGTCCCTCTTTATCTCTATTCGTAATAATAGTTACGGCTGCATCTGTAGTTATCGGAGTGCTCAAATCCTGTGTTTTGCCATTTACGGTAACAGCTAAAGCTGCTTTTGCCAAGTTCGGACTGATTTTATTTGCAATGTCAAAACCATTAACACCGCTCTCCATATTCATAATTGCCCCATCGGGTAATTTAATCGCAACCATATTTAAATTTCCTTGTTTTTATACCTTATTATTAATTATTATTTACCAACTCTTGATAAACTTTGATTGTTTTATCACACATTATTTCTTTTGTGAAGTTATCTTTTACATTTTTTATTGCCGCTTTAGAGATTTTATTAGCTTCTTCTGCAGATAAACCAAGTGCCCAATCTAACGCATTGGCCAAGTCCTGAGGATTGTTATATTGATATAATTTTCCGGTTACGCCATCAATTACAGTTTCAACAGAGCCACCGATATTAGAAGCAACAACGATTTTTCCCATGGCCTGTCCTTCAATAGAAATACGCCCAAATGCTTCCGGTTCTATTGCAGTAGAAAGAATAACATTTGCAACCATCATTAATGCCGGAGCATCATTATAACGTCCAAAGAATCCTACTTTACCCTGCAATTTATATTTGCGAACTAAAGTTTCTAAATAATCCATATATTTCTTTCTTCCCTGACTATCACCGGCAATAATACAATAGAAGTTCTTATTTTTCATCAAATGCAGAGCTTCTATTAAAATATGTTGACCTTTCCAACGAGTAATCCTCCCCGGAAGTAACAACACCGGCTTATCTTCAGCGATTTTATGTTCTTTTATCTTGTTAATCATGCGCTCGGGAGATACTGCTTTGGGTGAAAAGCGATTAATATCAGCACAGCGATGTACTAAACTAATTTTATTCTCAGTAATTTTATAATTGTTTAACACATGTTTTTTGATATGTTCCGAAATGGCAATCATTTTTTCGCCATAAGTCATCACACGATTATAAAGTTTTTTTAAGCCAAACCAACCAAGTCCATAAGTTCCATGAAAGGTTGTCATGTAGTGAGCTCCTGCCTTTTGAGCAGCCCAATAAGCACTCCAAGCCGGAGCTCGCGAACGAGCATGAACAATATTAATATTATTTTCCTTGATAAATTTTTCTAATTTTTTTGCGTTTGCCCGCATTTTAAATATGTTTTTAGTTTTTAGCGGCAAGCATAAGTGAGGAATTTTATTTTTTTCCAACTCATGCACCATCCGTCCCCCTTGTGAAGCGACATAGTTTCTAATACCTCTTTTTTGTAATTCTGTAGCAATTTCTACCGTACCTACTTCAACACCACCAGTTTCGAGTTCAGGAAGAATTTGCAACACAACAGGAGAAATTTCTTGAGTTTTACTCATTTTGCTTATACCATACTTTCAATTATAAAAAAAACAGACATATACGGACATATCCCATGCCAACTTATACATTTAGAAATAACTTTACAACAAATTTTGAATACATTAAAGCAAATTCGCCAAAAACTAACAATTTTACAATTGTATATACTCACGGACTTTGTTCTGCCCCTTGGGGGCTCAAGCCCGAAGCGATAAAATCTTTTTGTATTAAACATGGGATAGGTTTCTTCCGCTACGAAATGGCAGGACATGGCTCCGATATTATCAATTATGAAAAAACTGACATAAATATATGGACAGAACTATTACTTTAAATTATTGATGATAGTTTAAACTAAGATATATTATTAGTCGGGACCTCAATGGGAGGATGGCTTTCCTTACTGGGCGCCGAATTAAGACCAGAACGAATAATTGGTGTAATAGGAATCTCTTCTGCACCTGATTTCACTATCGGACTCGAAAACAGTTATTTAAGCGATATGCAGAAACAAGAATTAAAAGAAAAAGGAAAACTGGAATTTCAGACTAATGATTTTACATATATTTTTAAGTAAATCAAAAAAAAATTATCGGTTGTTAACTTTTGTAATTACATAAATGTTTCAATTGACTGACAAATTTCTCTCAAGTCTGATGGTTCTTGCATGCGGTGATTGGCATTTTTGATTAGCTTTAGAGT
>JAFTNB010000051.1 GCA_017452115.1 Alphaproteobacteria bacterium | reverse complement strand
TGTCCGAATGGGCTTGCTTTGTATAAATATTGTACCTGTCCTAGTAATTATCAATATAGCTGTAGTTCCGGAAATAATATTACCGGTGGAAACGGTACGGTTTGTAATGGAAAATATACGGCTTGCACATGTAGTTCCCCCTTTATTTGGAATAATGGAAGTTGTATTTGTCCGGATACATATGTCTATGCCTGCAGTGGAACGGGCTATAGTTCGGGAAGCGGAGTAGGTTGTAACAAAAATTACACGAGTTGTAATTGTGCAACTAATTATGTATGGAATGGTAGTGCCTGCGTGTGTGACAGTAGTTTCAAATATGCTTGTTCCGGTACCGGATATAATTCTGGAAGTGGCGCTTCTTGTGGCGGTAAATACAAGAGTTGTAATTGTTCCGCTTATTACACTTGGAATGGTAGTGCTTGCAAACATACTCACTCTTATACATGTCCGAGTGGATCATATGCTTCAAGTTCATCATGTGCATATGGAACATCTGGTACAGTATCAAAAGCATGTGCTTGCGGTGCAACTTCGGGGACTTGTTATTATTGCACTACTTGTACGTCAAGTTCATCTGATTATTGTTGGGTACATGATACTTGTCATGGAGATTGCTGTAGCGATGGAACATATGAACCTTGTGAAGAAATCTGTGGCGGAAGCGGATGTTATACTCCTCCAAGTTCATCTTCATCAGGTGGTGGCTCTTCAACACCTGCAGAAAGTAAATATGGTATATGGGTTGGAAATTATAGTTGTGTAAATACTACGCAATGTTCAGGCAGCAAACCATGGGCCGTTACACAAAGTGTAGATGTTTATTGTTCCGATGGCACTTTTATTTGTACTAGAAATGGATACAGGAGCTCTGACACATGTTGGACAACCAAAGCTGAATGTGAAGCAAATTATTTAAGTGCTCTAAAGTTTGTTGGAGGTGAACGATATAATAATCAGACTGGTTCATGTAGTCAGTGTAGTTATTATTAATGCTTTTGAGGAAAAATTTAAATATTATTATGTTTCTTCTTTCTCTATGAAAAAACTCCGAAAGCTGTGATTGTGTTTTCGGAGTTTTTTGAGGATTGGTTTATATGTTTATAGCAATTTGCCGTATGATTTTAAGCGATTACGAACGAATCCTCTTAAGCTTACTTCCGGACGAGCGCCATAGTGTCCTAATATTTCGGCGGCGGCAATGCTGCCAATCAGGGCGCAAGTACCAAGGCTTCTTCCTTGAGTGTAGCCGTATAAAAATCCGGCGGCATACAAATCTCCGGCTCCAGTACTATCAACTACATTTTCTACAACTTCGGCTTCGACATAAGTTTTTGTTCGTCCGTTGACAACTACAGAACCTTTGGCGCTACGGGTAATAGCTGCGGTTTCTATCTTGGTTTTTATCATATCAAGGGTTTTATAAAAATCTTCTTCAGCGAATAAAGCTTTAATTTCTTCTTCGTTACCAAAAAGAATGTCAACATAATCTTCAATGAGATTTAAAAATTCTTCCCTATGTCTAGTAACGCAAGATTTATCAGATAGACTAAAAGCAACTTTTTTACGGTAACGATGAGCTAATTCACAAGCTTTGGTCATGGCTTTTTTAGCTTCTTCTTCGTCCCAAAGATATCCCTCAAGATAAATAATTTTAGCGGTTTTGATGATTTCTTCATCAATATCTGCAGTTGAAAGCATTTTGGAAGCACCTAGATAAGTAAACATTGAGCGTTCAGCATCAGGGGTGACAAGAACAATGCTTCTTCCGGTTACAGGACCTTCATTTAAGGGTTTAGTAAAGAAGTCGACACCGGCAGCGCCAATATCTCGTCCAAATTCTTGTCCGAGTTCATCATCATGTACTTTGCCTATGAATGCCGGTTGACCACCAAGAGAAGCTAATGCGGCAACAGTATTGGCGGCAGAACCACCGGAAACTTCTCTTTCGGCAATAATTTCGGAATAAATTTTTCCGGCATCAGGAGCTCCGACTAAAGTCATGCCCCCCTTGGGGAGTTCGCGTTCTTTCAAAAAGCCATCTCCAACTTTGGCAAGGACATCAACAATTGCGTTGCCAATCCCGACAACATCATAAAAATCTACTTCTTTATTTATCATGATATTCCTTAAATTTATTTATAATCTATTTAATACATAGTGTATTTTTGATGACTAATCAATAAAAAAAGGTGCTATGTTTTTATAGCACCTTGTAAGATTTTTTTTAATTATTCATTAGCACCGGGACAAACTTTTGCTTGTTCAGCATTGAATTGAATCCATTTTTCTTCTGCTTCATCATCAGAGCAGATTGCTTCTTGAGGACATTCAGAAATGCAAACACCGCAATCGATGCAGACATCAGGGTTAACAACCAACTGTGTTTCACATTCATGGAACGCATCTACCGGACAAACTTCTGCACAGGTTTTGCATTTGATGCAAGCATCATTAACAACAGAAACCATTTTAAACTCCTTAATTATTGTATTTCAAAATCATCCTTAATTTAACCTGATTATTATTAAAAGCAAGTATTTTATGCGGAAATGTTGCATATAAATTTATACTTACCTATATAATACTAAAATAATATAATTTTTAAGGAGTGTATTATGTCAGAAAAAATGAGTTTTCAGGCCGAAGTTGGTAAACTTTTGGATATTGTGGTTAATTCTTTATATTCAGAACGGCATATATTTTTGCGTGAACTTATTTCTAATGCCAGTGATGCTTGCGATAAATTGAAATATATGACGTTGATTGCTCCGGAAATGGCAAAAACAGCAGGTGAGTTTAAAATTTTAATTACCCCTGACAGTAAAATTAATACATTGAAAATTGCAGATAACGGAATCGGCATGAACAAAGGTGATTTAATTAATCATTTGGGAACAATCGCAAAATCCGGTACTGCTGATTTTGTGAAAAATGTTAGTGAAAATGGTTCGGATGTTGATTTAATCGGACAATTCGGGGTGGGATTTTATTCCGCATTTATGGTTGCATCCAAGGTCGAGATTTTAACTAAAAAAGCAGGTGAAACTCAAGCTTGGTATTGGGAATCTGACGGAGTTAACGGGTTTGAAATTCGTGAAGCGGAAAAAGAAGCCAATGGTACGGAAATCAAATTATTTTTGAAAGATGATTTCAAGAATTTTACCGATACAATTTATTTACGCCAAATTATTCGTACTTATTCCGATCATATTGACTATCCGATAATTCTTTGTTTGGGTGAAGCCGGTGATGAAACAGTTAATACAGGTTCTGCACTTTGGGCAAGGCATAAAAGTGAAATTACGACAGATCAATATAAGGAATTTTATCATCACATTTCTAAAAATTTTGATGATCCGTGGATGACATTGCATTTTAAAGCAGAAGGAAATATTGAATATAGCGGATTGTTGTTTATTCCATCAAGTGCTCCGTATGATTTGTTTCAGCCGGATGCCAAAAATGGCCCTAAACTCTATGTAAATAAGGTGTTTATTTCTGATAAAGTAGAGGAATTAATGCCGCATTATTTGCGTTTTGTAAAAGGAGTAATCGATAGTTCTGATTTGCAGCTTAATATTTCTCGTGAAATGTTGCAGCATAGCGCTTTGATTGAAAAAATTAAAGCAGGTACTGTAAAACGCATTATTAAAGAATTGCAGAAACGTACAGAAAATTATGATGATTATATGATTTTTTGGAAGGCATTTGGTGCTGCGTTCAAAGAAGGAATTTACGAGGATTTTACGAATCGTGAAGAAATTGCCGGTTTAGCTCGCTTTATTTCTACGCATGATTTAGAAAAATATACGTCGTTGGATGAATATATTGAAAGAGCAAAGAATATTAAAATCGGAGAAAATGAACAAAAGGCAATTTATTATATTACCGGAGATGATGTCAAAGTGCTTAATAATAATCCGCAGCTGGAAGCTTTTAAAGCCAAAGGAATTGAAGTTTTATTGTTGACAGATCCAATTGATGAATTTTGGACACAGACTTTACCTAATTATAAAGGTTATGCAATTAAACATATTGCCAATGCAGATATCGATTTGGATATAAAACGTGAAGAAAATAAAGCCGGCGAAGGTGAAATGGAAAAACTGTCTGCTTTAATGGCTGAAATTTTTAAGGCAGAAGTTGGAAAGGTAACAACTACAGAGAAATTAACCAATAGTCCGGTTAGTCTTAATGTGGAGCAAGGGCAGATGA
>JAFTNB010000050.1 GCA_017452115.1 Alphaproteobacteria bacterium | reverse complement strand
TGCGGATATGATAAACTTTTTGCAAGGCAAAGATGACGCGCGGGTGGCAAAATATCGTCAATCAGCAGATTGGGTCGCGGAATATTTGTATCGTCGCGGTTGGGTCTTTAATACGGAAGGAGGCGATACGGACAGGGCTGAAAAGCGTGTTTCGGACGGCGGACTTACTTGTACGGCGTTGACGTTGTTGTATTATTGCCAAAATATACGGAGAGAAGAACGGTACCTTTCTTTCGCAAAAGAGATACTTGACGTGCACGAAAATTGGGTGATGAAATCCCCTATATGCCAGATTCGCGGCTCGTCGCTTCGGTGGTGGGAAACGAATTGGGAAGGAGAGCAGCAATTTGTCCCGCATCTGTGGAAGAAATGAGAAAAATCCGAGGAATACGTAAAGACGTATCCGATGGTAAACTCGGACGAGAAATGCTGGAAGTTTTGGAAAAAGCCAAGAATATTACCTCTGATAAATATGTACACCTTCCCAAAGAAGAAAAAATATCTGCCCATACATCTGCACTTTTAGAAATATTAAAGCTTCTGCTCAAAATTAAAAGTGCCGAGCATGGTGTCGCCGCTAAATTAATAGCCAATGAAGACGATTTGCTACATCTGGTAAAAGAAAAAAAGAATCCTTTGCTGAAAGGATGGCGCTATGATATATTCGGACGTGATGCGATTGGTGTTTGTGAAGGACGTTTATGTATCGGTTTTGATAAAGAAAATCAAAAAATATCTATTTCGGAGTGTTGTATAATGGAAGCTCCGATAAAACAAAATAATAAAACGGAGAACTAAATAATGAGCGAAAATGAATTACATGAGCTTAGTTTTGAAGATGCTTTACAAAAATTGGAAATTTTAGTCCGAGAATTAGAAGGAGGAAGAATTAAGTTAGATGATGCTGTCAATGCTTATGAAAAAGCAATGTCTTTAAAGAAAATATGTGAAGAAAAGCTAAAAAATGCTCAACTCAAAATAGAAAAACTAGAAATTTCTGCAAATGGAGAAATGAAAACTGTTCCTTTAGATACTCAGGAGGATTAAAGTGGTTTTGGATATTCAAGCAGAAATTAAAAAATTTGCTATTTTTTTTCAAAGTGAGCTAGAACAATATTTTCCAATGCCGGAAGGCGAAGAAAAACGTGTGGTTGAAGCAATGCGCTATTCTGTGCTTAATGGCGGCAAAAGAATCCGTCCTTTTTTGGTTGCAGAAACAGCAAAACTTTTTGATGTCTTACCTGAATATGCATGGAGAGTGGGGGCTGCTTTGGAAATGTTGCATGTATATTCGCTAATTCACGATGATCTGCCGGCAATGGATAATGATGATTTACGCCGCGGAGTTCCTACTTGTCATAAAAAATTTGATGACGCAACTGCTATTTTAGCCGGCGATGCTTTACTTACTTATACATTTGAAATTTTAAGTCACCGTTCTACTCATCCTGATAGTTCTATTCGTTGCAAATTAGTACAGCTTTTGGCACAGGGAGCCGGCGGCTTCAGAGGAATGGTTGCGGGGCAAATGCTGGATATATTGGCAGAACAAATGCCTACACAGGATAATCCGGAAAATTTAATCCGAAGAATAGAAGAGATGAAAACCGGAAGACTACTTAAATATGCAATTGAATCCGGTGCTATTCTTGGAAATGCAACAACAGAAGAACATAATGCTTTGATGTTATATGCTCTTAAAATTGGGCAAACATTCCAGATTAGTGATGATATTTTAGATGTTGAAGGGAATCAGGAAATTGTCGGCAAAACCTTAAATAAAGATGCAAATCAAAATAAACTGACTTTTGTATCTTTATATGGGCTGGATAAAGCTAAAGAAATCGCTCGTAAACTTACTGATGAAGCCATTACTGCGCTGCATATATTTGGGAAACGGGCAGACACACTATCAGCATTGGCTGAATTTATTATTACCAGAAACAAATAAATTGCAAAAAAAAGGAAAATCACACAAGATTTTCCTTTTTCTGTTTTACCATGCCACTCCTTCCACGCACCTATCGGGTTTTTGTTCACAATAATCTTCCGGATATCCCATTTCATGCAATTTTAGGCGCTTATCCGGAAAATTACCAACCTCAACAGTACAAGAGGCCAATAATAAAACTAAAAACAATATAGACATTTTTTTCATAATTCCACCTTTAGAATAAAATTCTAAAACAAATAATCAATAACAACAAAGAAGACAGGCGCACCATATTTTTTAACCAACTACTACGTTCATATTTTGCAGAAGAACGCCAAATTCCTCCAATATAATTGATGGAATAATACAATAATCCAACAATTACCGAAGCATAACATAAGGCCCATAGTAACGGCATTTGATTACTACCGACAACACTAAACTTATACTTAAAAAATGACCATAAATTATATCCACCGCTATAACGATATAATAACTT
>JAFTNB010000049.1 GCA_017452115.1 Alphaproteobacteria bacterium | reverse complement strand
TCGAGGATTAAGTGAACAATTTGCCGAACATTCAATTGAGCGTACGTATTTTGCTATGGTTTATAGTGTGCCTAATCCCTTGAATGGAACAATTAGTACTAATATAGGAAGAAGTCCTTATGATCGTAAGAAAATGGCGGTTTTGAATAATGGCGGTAAGAGTGCAGTTACTAATTATAAAACTATTGAAATATTTTCAGGTGCAGCTTTAGTACAATGTAATCTTGAAACTGGACGTACTCATCAGATTAGAGTACATATGGCAAGTTTGGGATGTAATTTAATTGGTGACAAAGTGTATGAAAAAAGCAAAAAAAGCGGTTTGCGTTTTACAACAGATGAGATAAAACAAAAAATATTATCTTTTCCCAGACAAGCTCTACATGCAACAACGCTTGGTTTTGTTCATCCGGTTACTAATAAAAAAATGTCTTTTTCTTCTGAATTTCCACAAGATTTTGCTGATTTGTTGAGTGTGCTCCGCATGTATAAATAAGCGTTTTTTATATAACTAAAGTATAGGTTGCTAATTGGCGGTTTTAGGTTAACGTATTATAGTCATATTTTTGAAGGAGTCCCGAGATGGAAAATAGTGTAATCGGACTATCTGGACTAGACTTCTCTCCTGAACTTAATATGGTTCGTTACTTGCAAAGTATTCGGAAATATCCGATTCTTTCGCAAGAAGAGGAATATGAACTTGCCGTAAAATATCAACAAAATAAAGATACTAAAATAGCGTATAAATTGGTGACTTCTCATCTTCGTTTGGTGGTGAAAGTTGTATCTAAATATAAAGGCTATGGTTTGCCTTTAGCCGAAATGATTTCGGAGGGAAATGTCGGTTTGCTCTATGCTGTTGATAAATTTGAGCCGGAAAAAGGATTTCGTTTTTCAACTTATGCATTATGGTGGATTAAAGCTTCAGTACAAAAATATATTCTTAATTCTTGGTCTTTAGTGAAAATCGGTACAACAGCTGCTCAGAAAAAATTGTTCTTTAATTTAAGAAAAATTAAAAATAAGATGAATGTGATGGATGATAGAGAATTATCTGCGGAAGTCTTAAAAGATATAGCTTCTTTCTTGGATGTTAATGTTCAGGATGTCACGGATATGAATATGCGTCTTAAATCTCATGACGGTTCTTTAAATAGTGTGGTAGATTCATCATCCGATAGCGGAGCAGAATGGATGGATTTTATTGCCGATAATAAGCCAAGTCAGGAAGATGTGTTAGCTTATTCCGAAACAATGAAATATCGTCGCCAAATGTTTAATCAAGCTTTAGGGTGTTTAAATCCCAGAGAAAAAGATATTCTGTTTAAGCGGCGTCTTTGTGAAAAAGCAATCACTCTTGATGATTTGAGTAAGACTTATGCTATATCTAAAGAACGCGTGCGGCAAATTGAGCTTAATTCGATAAAGAAAATACGCAAAAATATTGAACAAATGATGTAAAATAAAGGGGGAAATTTGTTTCCCCCTTAAGTTTTGAAACTAATTTATATCTTTTGTTGATATTTGGTTGTTCAAAATATCACTTCCCCATTCTTCGGCTAATTTTTCAAGTTTATTATTTATATTTTCTAATCTTTTTTGAGCCGATATTTTAGAAAAAAATAAAAATATATTAGGAATTTCGCTATAAATAATTAATCCAAGTGCTGCAGAGCTTAGCATTATAATCAGATTGAAAATATTGGTTACAATGATAAAAGCATAGGCAATTGAAAAATTGCTTATAATATCTAATATATAAACAAAAACACCGGCAAGATTAAAACATCCGACAATAATCAGTTTGGGGTTATTTCGGGTATCTGTTAGAAGAATAGTTAATGTTGGAAGCATTCCGATTAAAAGTACAATGGTAAAAGGTAATGTTGCGGTCAGAAAAATCAGTAAAGTAATTAGCATACTCCATTTCTGAAAAACAGACATTTTTTTGAAAAATTTACGTTCTGGTTGCAAAGGTGTAATCTTTGATTTCATTGTTTTATAATCCAGTTGACTAAGTTAATGATTAGAGAAAAAGTCATGACTAGTACAGAAGCAATGGTTGCAAAATGTAAGGCTGTTTCTCTTGTTTCTTCGGCAATTTTACTGTTGTTGCTGAGTAGTTTTGTTTTGATAGCAATAAGATTGTTAGTTTCTTTTATTGCTTGTACGTATTGTCGCATGTCATTATTACGGGCATCTTCATTTTCTAATATATTATAAATATCAATGAGTCTGCCGTCTTTAGCAAAGCGTAAAATTTCGTGTTCAAGGTATTTTTGATATTTGATATTATGGTAACTTTTTATTAAAGGAAGTGCATAATTAATTAACCATTGGGCAAGATGCGGTAGTTGTGTCGGTCCGAGTTTTTTTTGGGCATCGGCATAAAGATGAAGAATACCGCTAATTTGAGTGACTGGTTTACTAGAGTTAATTTCAGATAAGATATTGTCGACTTTTTTGCCTAATTTGCAACGCATGTAAGCAATAATTGCTTTATCAAACGGGGCAGTGGTTACAATTTTATCGGCATAAGTATTATCTAAGGCTTTGAGTATTTGAGGCACTGAAATGACAAATTCGTCGCTAAAAAGCTGGCTGCAGCAAGGTAAATCTGCGTCAATATCATAAATAATACGCTCAATTCCATATCCGTAGTCATGGCGATTGATATAAACTTTAAATTCCGTTGCATTCCCTGGTGAACGTGTATTATTTTGTTCAAGATACCAAATTTTAATTAAATCATTGGCAAAAATATCTGTATATGATTTGAGATTGCCGTGATTTTTTAGAGTGTAAAATATTGCTTTGGCGATACCATCGGGAAAAGCTGAAATATTATCATAACGTATGGGGGCGTTAGGGTTAAGTAAAATACAAGTTTTGCAAATAAGAATTTGCGGTAAGGTATTTTCTTTATTTTGTTTAAGTAGTTTTTCTACTTTAGCAAATAGTTTTTCATCTTCAATGCCGCTTCTTATCCATTCTAATAATTTATTATTATTTAATAATTCTATTGCTTCTTGAGGGTTATCTTGTAGTGCCAAGGCAACACTGGTAGGGGTATAATATTTTTCACCATTAATGGTTAAGGCTTTTTTGGAATTTTCGGTAATAGAGGTTAAACCAAAACTTGAGGGTTTACTATCAAAAAAGTTATATATTTGGGTATGGTTCCAACGTTCATCCTGAAAGTCTAACAAAATACCTTTGAATAAATTAATGTAGGTATTTGGTATTTTATCTTCGCTGCTAACTGTAGAAAAAGAGCCTTTTTTTAGTTTAAGCCGTAGGATTTCAGGAGCGCTGATATTGGAAAAGAGTTCTTTTTTATACAAAAGGCTTAGCATTGTGATACCGGCGGCATATATGTCGTTAGTATCTTTTCCGTTTCCTCGACCTTCCGGTGCGGCAATCAGGCTTTCAATAGTTTCATAAATAGGAGGTTGATGAAAAGCCGGAAAACAAGCGGCACAATCTCCTAAAACAATTTCTGAACAACTTTCGTCTTTGAAATATATATTATCTAAACGAATTGAACGATGAGTAAAACCATATCCTTTTAAACATTCAAGATCGGTTACAATAGATGAAAATATTTTTTTGAATTTTTCATGACTATTTTTCAAATCAGTTATAATATCTAAATTACTTAATCTAGGACCTGATGGTATTTGATATATAAGAACCATATGTTGTGCGCTGCGTGGAGGGCAGGTGGCAACACCATATTCTACTAATTTCATGATATGGGAATTATCAATTGATTTGAGATAAGGAAGAATAGATAAACGAGGTGAGGTTTCATTACTGCATACCAAGGCAAAAAGGTCTCGTTTGGAGTTAATTCTATCTGTAACCTTATAAGCTTGACCGCCATTGGTATTATGTTCAGGCAGAGGAGAATCAAAAATGATTTCAAATCTTTCTTTGAGGATAAAACTACTGATTGTTTCTTTTTCAGATGGGGAAACTCCTCCTATGTTGGTGGGGCTTGTTTCGTTCTTGAATTCTTCATCTGCCATATCTAATTCTCTTTCTGCAAATATATTTTTTTGTAATTCTAAATATTATTTATTAAAAAAGCGCAAAGATTTTTACAGTT
>JAFTNB010000048.1 GCA_017452115.1 Alphaproteobacteria bacterium | reverse complement strand
AGGATCAGCATGTTCATACAAATGAGTTCCGTCAAATTCATTCATTCCATGTCCGTCTTTGGGGAAATGGGCCGGAACCCAATCCATAATTACCCCTATTCCACATTCGTGAAATTTATCAATCAAATAACGCAAATCATCAGGTGTACCGAAACGACTGGTCGGGGCAAACATACCTACAACCTGATATCCCCATGAACAATCTAACGGATGTTCACAAAGCGGTAAAAATTCTACATGAGTGAATCCCATATTTACAACATAGGGAACCAATGTATCGGCAAGTTCACGATAGGTCAAAAATTCATTATTTTCTTTACGCCGCCATGAGCCGAGGTGAACTTCATAAATAGACATCGGCTTATCAAAACTATTGGCTTGTTCTCGATATTTCATCCAATTTTCATCGCTCCATTGATATTTGTTAATATCATAAACAATTGAAGCGGTACTAGGTCTTTTTTCTGCATAGAATCCGACAGGATCACTTTTGCTCAAAATATAATCTTCTTGAGTTTTAACCTCGTATTTATAAAATTCACCTTCACCGATATTTGGAATGAAAATATCCCATACACCGCAGCTTGGATGTTTGCGCATTACATGTGCACGTCCGTCCCAATTATTGAATGCACCAACCACACTCACACGCTTGGCATTAGGCGCCCATACAGCGAACCCAACACCTTTGATACCATTCATTTCCATCGGGTGAGCACCGAGTTTTTTATACATTTCCAAGTGATTACCTTCTGCTAAAAGGTATACATCAATATCGCCTAAAACTGCCGGAAAACGATATTCATCTTCTTTGATATATTTATGACCGTTATCATTTTCTACGCGGAAACGATATGGAAAATTTTCAATCGCACCAAGATTAATTTGGAAGAATCCTCTGTCGTCCAGTTTATGCATAAATCCAACAGAAGAATCATCATATTTAAGCACTTCCACAGAAACGGCATGAGGAATATATGCACGAATAAAGACCTCTTTACTGCCTTTGTCTTTGTGAATACCAAGGACTGAAAATATATTACTGTGGTCCCCGTTAATAATCGTTTCCATTTCTGTTTTTGATAATAAATTTTCCATAAATATACCCCGCATTAAGAATCTAAAAATTGAATATTAAAAACTTATAGATTCATCTATAAAACATAAATATTTTTTTGCAACAAAATTACTCCCTTTTACAATTTTTTTTGCAGAATTAACAATTTAAAACTTTTTGTATTGACGTATAAAATTTTGCTTATATATTAAAAAGTGATTAGTAAAATTTCATTTAATTTTTCAGGAGTGAATTAATGAATACTAAACTTAATGAAAATGCAATCAGAGAAGCTGCTTATTACATCTGGCAAAATGCCGGTTGTCCTAATGGTCAAGAAGCTCAACATTGGGCTTTGGCTGTTGAACAGCTTTCTTCTTGCACATGCAAAAAAACTTCTTCATCTTCTAAGAAAAGTTCTTCCAGCTGTGCAAGCAAAAGCACTTCTTCTACAAAAAAATCTTCTAAAAAATAATTAGTTTTTTAGTTTGAAGAAACAAATTAACCTCTGTATATTGCAGAGGTTTTTTGTTGTGTTATTAATTATTTTTACGAATAGAAATTATATACCCCATAACCGGAGAATCGTTTTCTAAACGAAGTTGTTTTAACTCTGATTTTTCGAGAATAAAATTATATTTTTTTATGATAAGTTTTATATAATTAAATGTATGAATAAAACGTCCGGACGGATGCAAAAACCAATCTGAATCTGTGATTGAATTTTGCGTAATGGAAAAGATAATTCGCCCATGTTTTTTTAAAGCATAAGCAAAACCTTTTATGACATTTTCAAGATTGCCAAAATATGTTAATACATCTGCTGCCGTAATTAAATCATATTGTTTTTTATGCTCAAAAAGAAACTCACAAAGCTCTTGCTGATATAATTTATTATATAATTTTTTTTTGCGAGCTTCGGACAACATTCCTTGTGAAATATCAACGCCATGAAGTCCTCGCCATGATGCATATTTTTTTAGAAAAATTCCACATAATCCGGTACCGCAGCCAGCATCAAGTATATGTAATTTCCGCCAACCTAATGTAGAATAAAATTCCTGTACATATTGAGCTACATATTGCGGAGCTGCATATTGTAATCCGGACAGTACCTGTTCAAAACTACCGGCAAAATTATCAAAAACATTTTCTAAATATGACTGCTCAGCAACCTCAATTTTATTATTATTTTCTAAAGCATTTATCATATAAGAAACCTGCGGCAACTCACCATATTTTTCTTTCCATAAACTCACCATATCCTTTATGGAAGCATAACCTTTTTCTATTGCTGTTTCATACAAAAAATAGCCAAGATTAAGTTGTTGGGCATCATCACCGCAGCTATGAATAACTGCTGAAAATGCATAATCAAATGCTTTTTGAAAATCTGCTTTTTTCTGCCAAATCTGACTCATTGAATTTAGCGTCCAACAATCATTGGGCTTATATTTTAATAAGGTTTCAAATACGTTCAATGCAGAATCTAATTTTTCTTGCGCCATCAACGAATTGCCTAACAACGAAAGTGCCGTAATATCATCAGAGTGATATTTTAACGCAAGCTCCGCATATTGTTGTGATTGTTCAAAATTATTTTGTTCGAAATATACATTAGACAAGTTAAGTAAATTGATAAAATCTTGAGAGGAATTGGCTTCTATCTGTTTGTAGTACAAAAGTGCTTGTTCGTAATTGTGCTGCAAAAAATTTATATTACCAAGAATAGTTAGGGCAGAACTATTTGTAGAATCGCTGCGGAGAATCTGTTTGCAGATTTTTTGCGCATTATCATAATTACCAAGCTTATATAAATTTTCAGCCTTTTTTATTTTAGTTTCAATCTGCTTTATCATTGTTATCTCTTATGTTTTTGCTGTTTTGTTGTAGCATTTATAAAAAAAAACATCAAGATGTAAAAAAACTATTGACGAATAAGATTAAATATATTATCTATTCACACATCCCTTGGGGGTGTGGCGGAACTGGTAGACGCGCTAGACTCAAAATCTTGTTCGCTCAGCGAGTAGGAGTTCAAGTCTCCTCACCCCTACCAATAAAGAAAAGACTGGTTTTGTTTCCGGTCTTTTTTTGTTTTAAAGCTTTATTTGTTCTTCTTGGCTAGGGGGCGTCGACTAGGTCTGGCTCCATAAGTGTTGCTTTTAAGCGCAACACTAAGTCGCTGCGGGCACTCGATTTGTAACGCTTGTTTCACTTCGTTATCTCTTGTTCACAAGCTAACAAATCTTCGCCTGTCGTCGAAAAATTCTCCACTGGAGAATTCTTCTTTCTCCAGCCTCACCCCTACCAATAAAGAAAAAAGACTGGTGTTGTTTCCGGTCTTTTGTTGTGTTAAAGCTTTATTTGCT
>JAFTNB010000047.1 GCA_017452115.1 Alphaproteobacteria bacterium | reverse complement strand
TTTGCGGCTATCAAAAATAGGAATAACTAACATTGATACTGTTTTATAATCTAGGTCTTCATCCCATTTGAGATAAATATCATTGTCGTAATCATCGCTGTAGATATTGGAGGTATTGATTATCTCTTTGTTTAAGGCGCTGGTAATGATGATGGTTTTTTTGGCATTTTTTTTCTGGTCGGGGAGATAAGTTGGTTGAGTATAATATTTATTATCTGAACCGATTTTATGAATTTTTAAACTACGGCTGTGAGAATATACCAAACGTAAGAAATTATCATCGCTGATTGTGTAATAAGTGACACCATCGGAGTTGCAAGCTTGTTGTGCAAGTTGCATAAATTTGTCAATGATTTGAAATCTGTCTTTTTGATTGGCAATTTCTTTGTTTAATTCAACAATATCTTGCAGAGAAATTTCGTTGTCGTAATTCAATGTACTTCCTTTAACTTATTTTAGAAATAAGATATTTTACATCTTCTTCCTTAAATTCATCGTTAGCTCCGCTGAGTGATAAAATTCTTTCGATTACGCGGTGAGAAAAATTTTGACGGTCATTTTCTTGAATATCAAAACGGATTTCTTTTAGAACTTCAAGAGCAGAGAAAACAGCAGGAAACATAGATTTAGGAATGTAGGCTTTGCGTAAAAGGTTGCGAACCATAAAATCCATGGAACTACTGAATAATATTTTGCGTATCTCTGTGATTGGAGTATTAGATAAATAGACCAATGCATATTCAAAGAATTTTAAATCTCCAAGACAAATAGAGCGAACAACTAAACCGGGACTAAGACGGTTGGCTGTATATAATTGATGTACCAGTTCTTCTATTTGTTTATCACTACTAAAATCTTCAGAAATTTTGAGAGTGGCTTTTTCTTTTACTTGTTCAACAATATCGCTAGCCAAATTAGTCGGCAGATTATGTGTGGTTATTAAGCGGCGTTTGAGCTCTTGGGATAGCGTATTTACTATTTTTTCAATAACAGCAATGGGCAATTCTTGGCGATATACTAAACATGTTTTAATATTTTCGCTGTCTTTATATTTGCTGACAATAGTGTTATAGGCTTTATCAGGAATAGGGGCAGTGTTATTAAGTATGAGAGCACCGACAACTTCTTCCGGACAACGATCAACAATGTATTGTGATATATCTTCGGATAAATTAATGCGTTGAGCTACAGCTTTTTGTTTGTTTATATTGGGTAATTCTAAAATGCGAAGTAAGTCGGAACGAGTAAAACTGTCATAACACTTAATGAAAGGTATGGCAACGCTGTCTTGATCGTTAATTAGAGAATCGATAATATCTTGAGGAATGTTATGCGAATTTTTAAGACTTTCAGAGAGAATTTCTCGTACTTTAATTTCAACATCATGGGCAAGAATTTTGAATATATCTTCAGCTAGTTTTATTCCTTTGGGGGTAAGGTTATTGCCATTGTAATAAGCACTAATTTTTTGTACTGTGCTGATTTTTGTTTCAGCACATAGATTTTGGGACAGGTTTTTGATATCTTCTGAGCTAATTGTTGTGTTCATTTCTTGTGTCCATAGATAGTTGTCCTTTATATTATAATATATATGTTCAAAAAACTGTTAAATTTTTGTTACTATTTATTTTTTTTTATATTTTTTATTAATTTAGGCGGGTTAGGGTTTAATGGTGCTTGATCTAAAAGCATAAGCTTATAAAATGTAATGGTATAATCTAAAATTCCAATATAATTTTCTAAAGGAGATTGAAAAAGCATGGAATGTACAGTGCTGCGTCCGGAGGGATTGATACCAGCTTTATAACGAAGGTTGCGAAGAAAACGAGCATGTTCGTATGCTACATTGGAATTGAATTTTAGGGCAAATGATTTCATAGATTCATACAAATTGGGGAAAATTCGTATTTTGTATGTGTGGTCTTCTGTTTCGCCATCTGGTTTTAAACCTTCGGTGGAATGCCAAACCAATTCTTTATATAATGCGTTGCCTTCGTAAACTATGCGTGATGTTCCCCAATCGGTTTCAATGGCAGAAATTCCGATTAAAAATGACGGATAAACTTGATTGATTTTTAGTTCTAATTGGTTGAATTGTAATTCAATGCGTTCTTTTCCTTTTAATCTTGTGAATACATCATATTTTTTTGCAAGTTGCTCCAGATAATTTGTTTCTGAAACAGATAGACTGCTTTTTTGAAGAAATGTTTTTTGCAGTTTTATCATTTTTGCTCGTTCTTGCATTATTTCTTGATTGATTTTAAGAGCTAACGGGGTAAGAATTTTAATAAATAGTTCATTACGTTTTTTAAAGTCACTGATTGTAGAAAAATCAGTAGGAAAATGTTCAAGATATATTTGTGGTATATGGTAATCTTGTACAGCTATATAATGTTCATATCCATATTGTTGGTAGATTTTTTCAAGTTTAGAAGTTGTGGTTTGAGTGATAACAAGACCATTTCCATAATCTGCATTTGTTGTAGGTGAAAAAACTAGAAAAATTAAATATAAAATACTTATAAAAATTTTCTTCATTATACTTCTTCGTGTGGTTTGCAATTGATAACGGATTTTACTTGCGGAATATAGGTTTTTAGTAGTTTTTCTACTCCTTCTTTTAAGGTAATAGCCGCATAGGGGCAGCCGGAACAATTACCTTGGAGCTCAACATAAACAATTCCGTCAGAGTATTTTATAAAAGAGATATCTCCTCCGTCTTGTTTGAGGGCAGGTCTGATGCGTGCATTGATTAATCCGGCTATTTGTTTGATTATATCGGCATCATCTGTAGAGGTTGGCGGTGATATTATTATGTCTTCCCCAAGGCTGAAATTGTCCATGATTTCAGCCATGATTTGTGGTTTTAACTCTGTCCAGTCGGCATTTGATTCTTTGGTGACGGAAATCATATCCGGAGTTATGAAAATAGAAACTATTCCTCCAATATCAAAAATTTTTTCTGCCAAAGGTGATTTCCTTATTGATTTAGCATCAACAAATTCTGCATGTCCTGATTTGAGTATTTTTTGGGATGGAAAAAAGTTAATGACATTTACATCGGGAGTATTTTGAGTTCCAATAATCATGATTATTCCTTATTGTGACTGTATTTTTCTAATTGGTAAGATATATTTTGCATAATGCTGCGAGCTTTTAGTAGGTAGAATCCTTCAGTGCTGAGGTGGTTAGGTGCAAG
>JAFTNB010000046.1 GCA_017452115.1 Alphaproteobacteria bacterium | reverse complement strand
TTTTATGAAAGAACACTATCGGATATCGTTGAAAAAGCTACAAAATCATTTAAGGTTGTATTAATGACCGGTCCTCGTCAAGTTGGTAAATCTACTATCTTTGACAAACTAAAAGAAGACAATAGAACAAAGGTATCGTTAGATGATGGTGATGATTTAGCATTAGCCAAAACAGACCCTAATTTGTTTTTTCAAAAATATCAACCTCCTTTGTTAATTGATGAGGTGCAAAAAGCACCTGAACTTTTCTTATATATTAAGAAAATGGTAGACAATACTGATGAAATAGGTTTGTTTTGGCTTACTGGTTCACAAAAATTTGACTTGATGAAAAATGTAACAGAGAGTCTTGCCGGTCGTGTTGCTGTATTAGATTTACAAGGTTTTTCACAATCAGAAAAGACCCATGACCATACAAGAGGTGCTTTTACTCCGGACTTGGATTTACAAACCAAAAGACCTGTTTGGACAGCAAAAGAAACATTTGATGTTATTCATAAAGGTTCATATCCCCAATTGTTTGATGGTGTAACAGATTGGGAATTATACTATAAATCTTATATAGATACCTACCTGATGCAAGATGTTAAAGATATTATCAAAATAGAGGAAAACACATCATTTAGAAGATTTATAAAAATACTGGCAAGCAGAACATCACAAGTTTTGAATTATACAGACATTGCTCGTGATTCAGACATTTCTCCAAATACAGCCAAATCATGGCTTAGTGTTTTGCAAACTTTAGGTATTGTATATTTGTTACAACCATATTTTGCAAATAACATTGGTAAAAGATTATCTAAAACACCAAAAATGTATTTTATGGATACCGGATTATGTGCTCACTTATGTGGTATAAATACAGCACAAATGTTGATGGATAGTCATTTAAGCGGAGCTTTTATAGAAACTTATACAGTTTCTGAAATTGTAAAAAGTTATATTCATAATGGAAAAACGCCGAATATTTACTACTATAGAGATTCAAACAAAGAAGAAATTGATGTTATTATAGAAGAAAATAATAAAGTATATCCTATTGAAATAAAACAAACAGCAACTCCGACAATGTCTATGGCTAAAAATTTTAAGTTGATTGATGAAAAAAAGAGAGGTGTGGGAGCAATTGTTTGCTTAAATGATAAATTTATTCCTCTTAATAAGGATGTATATATAATTCCGATAAGTTATATATAATAAATGAACAAAACCGTCATAATTGGCGGTTTTTCATTTTATATACTCTCTAATTAATCCTTGGATTTCGGCGGTAAGCCCCATTGCACGAAGCAGTTTGTTATATTTGTTGCTTTTATCGGTCATTTCAAAAAATGCGTATTCTATCATCTTTCCTAGGAAATTTGCTCGTTCCATAACATCTTGGAGCAATTCTTCAAAAGTGCCGTTATAGGCTTCTTTTAAGATTTTGAAACTTTTAATCTTTTTGCGATTTTCGTTCAAAAACTCATTCAAATAATCAACATCTTTGAAATTCTTATACCCTTTACGATTTGTAACAGTTTCAATTAACACTTTCATATTATATCCTTATACTATATAAAGGTATTTATTTACAAAGTGTAAGGTTGTCTATGAAATGAATTAAAATCTTTTTTGTATAGTAAATTCAATTAAAGACTTTTCATATTCTCTTTGCCATATATTAGAGCTTTTATCTGTATAAGAATAAGTTAAAGTTGGTACTAAATCCCAAATGGCTATTTTTCGGTTAGAGATAGATATTGAATAACGTTGGGTAAAATCTTTTTCTTTAACCTGTTTAAATTCATAATCCTTTACAATCCAACGGTCACCTTTATAATTAGTAAATAAAACAGAAGGCTCAGCATATACATGAAAACCATAAGGAAGTTCCGCCCCAAATCCGAGGGCAAAGTTTATTCGGTCATTTGTATATGTTTCATCTTTAGTTTTTTCATACTCATATCCGGTCTTAAAAATTAGGTATTTAGAAGAATCTAATGCATAAAATAAACGTAATCTGGCACCTTTTACATCTCCATCTAAGATATCAGAATAATCATCATAATAGGTTGGAGTATAGCTTAACGTTAAATTTGCATTAAGTCGTTTGGTTAAATCATAGTTTGTTTCTACCATAAAACCCGTTGAATAGTTATATGCTTTATGTCCTAAATATCTTTTTGAAACAGTCGGGCCAAAGAAAATATCACCCTTATCGTATATATATCTGGCACCTAATACATAATACAAATAAGTGTCATCATATTTTTTGTTGTCATATTTAGAGTTATAGACCAAGAATTCATTTCTTAAACGCCATTTGTCAGAAAGCTTAAATTCGTAAGTGCCACCAAGCATTGTATTTAAACCAACATCTTTTTCTGGCTCGTCCAAAGTATTGCACATAACACCGAACATTGTCATAACACATTGCTCACCTGATGTTGTATTGTTTACATTATTGTCAGGTGCAATACCTATGTTAAACCATAAGTTCCAGTTTTTATTCTTTCTGATATAATATAAAGCATATTTTATTCTGTGCTGTATTTCTTTAGGTGTGTCTTTATGCGCTAAAGCTAAACGATAGTGATATTCTGCACGTAACCAATCTTCTTGTTTTAAATATAATTCAGCTAACCTAAACCGAATATTTGGAATATCCGGTTGATGGTCTAAAATGAAATAATAGATATCAATGGCTTCATTATATTTGTGTTCTAATGTTGCAACCTGAGCCAAAAGATACAAACGTTCTATTTCAAGTTCTTTAACATCATAAGGCTTGACTAACAAAACCTTTCTGGCATCAATAAGCTTACCTTGAGCTATTAAATTTTTAGCAAAATTTAAGGCTTGCTTATGTGTCATAGAAATAATGGTTGCAGAATTAGAAGTTGGTGACACTTCTTTTGAAACAGCGATATTTGAGCCAAAAATCAGAAATGTCACCAACAATACAAATTTAGTTTTGGTCATTTAGTTATTGCTTTACAGCTCCAAAACCAATCTGAGCATTTAGAGCAACATTCTCAGCAATACTTTCACCATAAGCAACAAAGCCTGTAGCTTCTTCTGGAGTTCCATTTTCTCCATAATATCCAATATCTACTGCACCATACCTTCCATTATTGCGCTCATTTATAAAATTAGAAACTGTATATGTATCATTATTATTAAATTGATAATAATTTTTATCATCATCAGATATAGTGTTATTTTCAAAAGTTATGTTATAATCATTCTGATTTGCATTAGAGGTAACAGTAACATAATACCAATTATCAAATTTTGTTGTTAAAGTTTCTGCACCATTGTTGAATACAAGATTTGCACTTCCATCAAAAGTTTTAGTATTTTCTACACGTTCTTCTCCAGTATAGTCTTGATGTATTACAGTTGCAACTGCGTTTCCACTAAATGTCATATCACCTTGTATTTCAACTTTATCAATTCTTTTAGCATCCATACCACCGGCAAATACAAATTTTTCATTAACTGGCAAAAATCCTTCCATGCCTTTGATATCTACAGTTCCAAAATCAGAATATAATAAACCACTATTTTTGGCTTTACTTTCGTATGTCACTTTAGTTTCTACATTATCACCTCCTGCATAATATATTTCTTTTGTTTCTGTACATTCTCCTGTTTCACATTTATTATTTGCGAAATCTTTTTCAAATTCTAGTTCGTTTATTTTTATTTCAAATTCTGCTCTCTTATCAGAATAATCCTGTCCAGATTCTTGAATGCGTTCATCTAAGTTTGCTAATAATTTCTCTTTAAATTCATTCCAATGGTTTTTAGTATACTCTAAAGTGTTAAAATCTTCTATGTATACTTCAAGTCCATCATCTAAACGTACACCATATACATAATTTGTTTTTTTGGCAGAAAACACACCATTTCCATTAGATACTAAATTCATACGTCTGGCATCTGAAGAATCTGTATCAACATCAAAATATAAATTTTCTATGCTACCATCATCTTTAAGCTTAAAACTTACATAGGAATCTTGTTTAACATCCATATTGACAACGTTTATTATAGCATTATCTTGAGCCAAAACCTTGACTTCACCATACATATCATAAACACGTTGGGCTTTAAGCGATAGCTCATCAATATTGTTATCAATCCATGTTTTTAATTTATCAAGAGTTGAAACGTCTTCTGTAATAGATGAAACATCATATCCCGACAACATAATCGCTTCATTCAAATTAGCTTCTGTACAACCATCAAAATTGTGTTCAATCAAAATCTTATACATATTTTCATATTTTTCTAATGCTGCATCAATACGATTTTGGTCTATATCTGTTTCAGATGAACGAGCCGCCATCATACGTTTATTCAATTTATAGGTAGATGGAGCATTAGTTTCTGAATATTCAACCAATGCTTTTACATTTGTTTCATCAGTTGCTTGCATTGATGTGATTTGAGCATTATACTCTGTAGGATTTACAATGTTAGGTAACGTTGTGTTAGGAATGTTACCATGTCCACCACCTCCGCCACCACCACAAGCAGTTAGTATAGTTAAAAGTGTTGAAGTCATCAAAGCTGTTGTAAATTTCATATTACTCTCCATCGTGATATTAATTGCAAAAAAGTAACCACCTTATTAAAGGTGGTCGGAGAGTTCGTAAATCATATAAGGTTAAATGACTCTTTTAGCCTTTAAGGTGTTTTTTCAGAGATAGTGACACCCTTGAACATACGCTAAAAGCTCCCCGACCATTAGTCGGGGATATGTGTTGCCATAGACAACTAACGATGTTATCCAACACCGAACCTTATAAAAGAGCTTACGACAGCTCCGCACCTTTAACAGGTACTAAACGTAAGTAAAAACTTACATTTGCTTGCAATAATAAAGCAAAAATAAAAAAAATAAACAAAAAAAGCAAAAAACTACCCTTTAAAATAATAAAAGGTAAAGAATAGTTATTAATTCCTACAAAAATGTTACACATTTAAGCCGCTGAATTTAAAAGAAATTCTTTTGAATCAATGTATTACCGTGGAAAATGTTAATTTTGCGGCTTGACAGTTAAATCTTTGCATGATACCCC
>JAFTNB010000045.1 GCA_017452115.1 Alphaproteobacteria bacterium | reverse complement strand
TCAAATATTTTGATCTATTTTAGTATATTAATTTCATATCGTATTTTTTAACATAGTTTTAAGGTCATATAATTTTTCAAGAGCTGCTTTAGGGGTAAGATCATCAGGATTAATACTTTCCAAAGCGACCAGCACCGGAGATGTCTTTTCTTCTTTTACAATTGTTTCAGCACGTACTGCAGCAAATAAAGGTAAATCATCAGCCAATTTTACAATATTACGGTTTTTATTGCTGTTTTCTAAAGAATTAAGAACTTGTTCGGAACGTTTCACAACCACTTTAGGTAAACCGGCAAGTTTAGCAACATGAATACCATACGACCTATCTGCTGCTCCTTCAATTACTTCATGCATAAAAATTACTTCATCTTTAAATTCTTTAATTTTCATACAATGAAGCGTCATAGCGTTTAATTTAGAAACAAGGCTTGTAAGCTCATGGTAATGAGTAGCGAATAGAGCTCGGCATTTATTTACCTCATGCAAATGTTCAACTACTGCCCAAGCAATGGATAAGCCATCAAAAGTGGCAGTTCCTCGACCGATTTCATCTAATATCACAAAGGAGCGTTCATCTGCTTGATTCAAAATACTGGCAGTTTCTACCATTTCAACCATAAAAGTCGAACGCCCACGAGCTAAATCATCAGAAGCCCCAACTCGTGAGAAAATTTTATTGATAACCCCAATGTGAGCTTTATCTGCAGGAACAAATGATCCCATTTGTGCCATAACTGCAATAATTGCATTCTGTCTTAAAAATGTAGATTTACCCGCCATATTAGGTCCGGTTAAGAGCCAAATATAATTTTTTTCGCCTAATGTACAATTATTGCCTACAAAACTACCACTATGTTCACGTTCAATTGCATATTCCACAACCGGATGTCGGCCGTTTTCTACATCAAAATCAAAACTATCATCCACCAATGGGCGACAATAATGTTTTTCTAATGCCAAGTCAGCCAATGCTGCTCCAACATCTAATTCTCCTAGCGATTTTGCTGTTCTTTGAATATCATCAGAAACGAGCATTATCTCTTGTACTAAATTATCAAAAATTTCTAATTCGATTGCTAAAGCTTTGTCTGCCGCTCCACGAATTTTATTTTCCAGTTCAGAAAGTTCAACAGTTGTAAAACGAGCCGCATTTAGAACAGATTGACGATGAATAAATTCGACTTTTTCCAACATATCCGTAGCATGCTTTGCCGGTACTTCAATAAAATATCCGATAACATTATTATATTTAATCTTGAGATGAGAAATACCGACAGAAGCCGCATATTTATTTTGTAATTCAATAATTAATTTATGACTATCTTCTTTAAGCAGTTTAATTTCATCCAGAGCCGGATAATATCCCTCACGAATAAAACCTCCATCTCGAGCCAACAATGGTAATTCATCAGATAAAGCTCGGCTCAAATTATCAACCAATTGTGCATAAGTCCCAAGTCCATCAATAATTTTACGCAAAGATTGCGGAATATCGCCTAACATTTGTTCTGTAGTCGAGGAATTATAACTTAACAATAAGTTTTTAATTTTAGGTACTAGTGATAATGCCGTTTTGATATTATCTAAATCCCGAGGTCCTCCGCGTCCGACACTCAAACGAGAAACCGCACGCTCTAAATCGGGGCAGGAATGAAGAAACTCTCGTAATTCATCACGGATAGCATGATAACTCATAAAAAACTCAATAATATCAAGGCGGCGGTTAATTTCTTGAATATCAACCAGTGGAGAAGATACTCGACCGGCAAGTAAACGTCCGCCAATTCCGGTTATGGTTCTATCAATGACAGATAGTAGAGATGTACTTTTATCTCCACCCAAAGAATCTAGAAGTTCCAAACTGCGGCGAGTGGGGGTATCTATTTCCATAACCTGATTTTCTAAAATCTTTTGCGGTTTTTCAATTAACGGCATATGTCCGTGCTGTGTACTTTCCAGATAATCAAGCAAAACTCCGGCGGCAGTAATTTCCCCGCGACTAAAATTACCAAACGCATCCAAAGTTTCTACGCCAAAAACTTTTTGTAAACGTAAACGAGCATTCTCACTATTAAAACGAGCTTGCGGCAACACTGTTAGTTTTTCTCGATATTCGTTGAATAGTTGAAAAATTTCTGGTGTCTGCAAATGAGTATCAGAAATAATAATTTCTACCGGATTCAAGCGAGAAAGTGCCATGCCGAGCAGATTTTCCTCTTTCTTGCCTTCAGGACAGATTTCTTGTGTGGAAAAATTTCCAGTCGAAACATCCAGCCAAGCCAACCCCAGTTTTCCCTGTTGTTTTGCTACAGCCAACAAAAAATTATTGCGTTTAGCATCAAGCAAATTATCTTCCGTCAGAGTTCCGGGGGTAACCAAACGCACAACTTCACGTCTGACAACAGCTTTATACCCCCGTTTTTTTGCCTCTTTAGGATCTTCTGTTTGTTCGCAAATTGCAACTTTATAACCTTGCCGAATTAAACGAGCCAGATAATT
>JAFTNB010000044.1 GCA_017452115.1 Alphaproteobacteria bacterium | reverse complement strand
ACTTCAGATTCCTTAACATCCGGTTCACTAGACTTGTTCAAAATAACATTTGCCTTAAGCAATGATGGAGTTTCACCATTGAATGAAGCGTAAACACTATGCTGAATAGTCTTGCTAGTTTCAGAAGAAGCGATTTCTTCAACATCACCGTCAGTAAGTTTATAAGAACCCACTGCCAGTTCAGTAGAAGTACCATCAGGGAATTGAATAGTTGCCATTTCCCAAACGCCCTTAAATGCCATTGGCACCTTTGAGCGATTTGTCACAGATGTAAATACCTCTGTAATCGCAACCTTACAATTAGCTTCTACATTAACTGCACGGCTTTCACCGGTTGCAGCTAATGCCACTGATGTTGTTTCGCCTTGGCTCCAAGAAAGGTCACTTAAACCATCTTGTGTTACATCTTGCGGTGTAACTGTAGAATGATTAAGTGCTACATTAAAGCTACCAATAACTTCCTCTGAGAGGTCGTCATAAATAACCACAATGTTACCTTTTGTCGCTCCATCGATAAATTTGTTATCAATTACTTTATAACCAACAACTTCTTTTTCAACTGGAACAACAGGAATATCGCCACCATTGCCATTATTGTTCTTTACATAAACGTTAGATACCTTGAAAGAAAGATATCTTACATTATTATCAGTTCCAACATTGGCAATTTCTTCCTTCACTCTGACTGTCATCTCATCCTTATCGTCTCCTGCCTTCTCAGAAGTAACTTTAGTATAAGACTTGCTGTCATATTGCGGAGCACTGAAAACAGCATCGCACAAATCTGTCTTGGACACACCTTCAAAAGAAAGTGATGTTGTTGACATCGTTGCACTATGCTTCATCACTACCTGCTTACTACCACCAAAATTAATGGTATAAAGCTCATAGTTCTGATTATCTTCAGCCTTGGAAACCTTACCAGTTGCAGCTTCGAGAGCTTCAACTGAATCAAATACCATCGCATTAGTCAGACCGTACAAACGAGCCATAAGACTGCTTGTATAATTCTGACTCATTTCCTTGTATTCCGGATTGTTGATGCTATTCTTATCACGATATTCTACTTCCGCAGAATATTTGTGATTCACAACAGCATTTGCATAACCTTCCATCTCCTCGTCTGAATAAGCACGAGTTGACAATGTTACGTTTTCTGATGACTTCCATTCAACGTTTGTTACTTCGCAACCAATCTTAGTCACTCCGTAAACATACATTTCAGGCTTTTTATCATCACCACCCGGAGTTGGGTTTGGATAGTCCGGCATTTCATTACCTAACAAATCTCTTTCACCGCAAGCAGTAAAAGAAATTCCTGACAATACACATACTACGAGCATCATAGCCATTGCTACGAAATTACTCAAAAATGAATTTTTTCTCATAATTTTTAATTTTTTTTATTGTTTTTATTATTTTTTACTTAGAAAAAAATTACAGCATGCTTTCAGAATAACCGAACGGTTTGATACTGTTTACTTTAGGTTTGTTTGATAAATATGTAAATTTGCTTAAATTGCTTATTGCTTCATACTTATAAAGGCTAAAAGCCAACCATTGTAATTGCATACTATAAAAATATTTTGTCAATTACAAATATAGCACAAAATTGGATTCATGGCAACCAAAAAGTGATTCTCATCGATTCGTTTTACATAAATGTAACATAAATGTAACAATTTTTTTGTATAAAAGCATCATTAAAAATATAAGATTAACGCATATATTCATTATACAAAACACATCTGACTTTATATGGCAATATACATTTTCCACCATATTGAGGATATTCAATTATAAATTTTTTCCAATCCTCTTTTGATAAAATTTGTTTGTTTTTCAATTCTGTAACAAACCATAACTTCTTTTGTAAAATAAATATTTCACATCCACCCAAAGTTCTACCCTTAAATTCCGTTGTCTGCAAAGCCTCCCATAAACGTTCTAATTCCTCCATCCGTAATGGATATGTCAACTTTCCGATTTTCTTCAACAACGCAGACAAAACACGCAATCCCATTTCTTCATGCAAAGACAACAACATTTCAGGCGCTACAGCCGCCACCACCTTATCATAGAAACGTACCTGACTATTGATAAACTTATCTCTTTGCTTTTCTAAATAATCACGCACTCGCCCCATTTCTAATGAAGTATTACAAATTCTCTCCCTTGTCAGACCTATATAATTTTCCAGCTCCGGCAATAGCTTGCGAATTTTTACTCGTAAAAAATCTTCACACTGATTGGACGAATCTTCCACCCATCTAACATTTCGCTCTTGTAAATATTTACGCAACTCTTCCGGATTAACCTGTAATAGCGGGCGAACCACCAACAAATCACGCCACTTGCTAATTGGCGCCATTGCAGCCAAACCATCTACTCCGCTTCCTCTCTGTAAACGCATTAAAAAGGTTTCTGCCTGATCACGTTTGTGATGGGCAACCAATAATGACTTTACTTCATGTTCCACGCACCAATCATGTATCAACTCATACCTAGCCTGACGCGCTGCATTTTCCACACCGGTTATAGGCTTTTCCCCTTCCCAATATAATATATGATGCTCAATTCCATATTGAGCCATTAACTGCGCTACATACTGTGCTTCATCTTCTGCTTCCGGACGCAAACCATGTTGAACAGTTAACGCCGTCAATTCAATTTCTGCATTTTTCACCCAATCTGCCAACAAGATAATCAAAGCTAAAGAATCTGCTCCGCCGGAAACACCGACCGCCCACTTTTCACCCAATTTAGAATGAGCTTTAAGCCATTCTAAATAACTAAAAAACTCTTTCTGCCAAACAGCAGTCATCACAACTATTTACACCCCAATTTTTTGACCTCGGCAGCAGCTCGCTCCAAAACTTTACTCTCTGCTTTAGGAAATTCTGTTTTCATACTTTGAAAAGCCTGACATGCTTCTTGATTTTTCTTCAAATTTTGCATAGAAAGACCTAATTTCAACAAACTATCAGCCCCTTTGGAACCAGATTTATATTTTTCAATAACTTTAGCAAATGCAACCGCTGCTTTTTGATAATTTTGCTGTCCGTAAAAAACTTCACCCAACCAATATTGAGCATTACCTGCTAATTTATCTTCCGGTGCCTTACGTAAAATCTCATTAAAGCGCTGTTCAGCAACCATATAATCATTTGCTTTTACAGCCTCTAAACCTTCTTCATAAATCTGTGCAATCGGTTTGGTTTTAACCGGAGCCAAATCATCACCTTTAGAAATACTATCCCCCGTCAAAGATTTAGGTGCTCCAACCGCCACCGGTGCCTTAAACTTTTCCGGTTCAACATTAGTATTATTCATTCCCTCAATTGGTTTTCCCTCAATCATTTTAATACGGACATCTACATCTTTATTAATCAATTCAATTTTGTTTTCTAACTGTTGTATTTTATGATTAACTTCATCAAACTGACCACTAATATAGCGTAACTTTTCTTCAAATTCGCTAATTTTAACCCCCATGTCAGAAATTGATTCCGGATTACTATAAGATTCGTTCTGTTCACGATAAACCTGACGCTGTAATATCTGTAATTCCTGACGAATAGCTTCAATCTCATTCATTACAATCTCATTACCGGATTGTTGAGCTCTAACATTAAAACTTGTCAGCATCATAAGAACAATAACACACATTAAATATTTTTTATTCATTTCAACTTGCCTTTAGGTTAACCATAAAACATGAAATATACTAAAATAAATAGTTTTCAATCTCAAGCGCAAACTTTCACCTGCCCACACCATCAAACAACAAAAAAAGGGGAGTACATTCATAAGCACACCCCTTTTTAAAATCTCAAATCAGATTATTTACGACCGGTAACAACAGTTACAGCACGACGATTCTGAGCCCAAGCTTCTTCATTACTACCCAATACAAATGGTTTTTCTTTACCATAAGAAATAGTAGAAATACGGCTTGATTCAATACCATTAGTTACCATATAGCTCTTTACGGCATTGGCACGACGTTCACCCAAAGCCAAGTTATATTCTCTTGTACCTCTTTCATCGCAGTAACCTTGAACTACGACATTAACATTTTCATGTTTTTTGAGCCATTTAACTTGAGAATCAACAACTTCTTGAGCGTCCAAAGACAATGTAGAACTGTCATAAGCAAAGAATACATTTTCTTCTGCATTCTTCATAAAGTCAGCAGCTTCTCTTGATTCACATTCAGAACCACCAAACAAACCGCCGTCAAAACCTAAAGAAGAACAGCCAGACAAGAAAGCGATTGCACAAAATAAACTTAAAAGTTTTTTCATATTTTTATCTCCATATGGGTTTATTTTATTTAATTGCAAAACAACTAATACACGACTAACTTAAGCAATAAAAATTAATTTTTCAACAACAAAAGCAACATACACAACAAAAAAATTAAAATTTAATATTAAATTATCTCCTCAAAAAAAATTCAATAATCAAAAAGTTATTATTAGATTTTTATTTAATAGATATTTATTTCTATATCAATCCGATTCTTAAAGCTTGCCAATATAATTATTTATTTTTATATTAAAGCAAATAAAACAAAGGAATATACTAATGAAAATGAAAATTGCATATCAAGGCGTTGCCGGAGCTTATTCACACATTGCTTGCCAAAATGTTTTTCCCCATCAAGAATACATTTCTTGTGATACATTTGAAATTGCCATGAATTTAGTTCAAAGCAATCAAGCCGATTTGGCTATGATACCTGTTGAAAACTCCAATGCCGGACGTGTAACTGATGTCCATTTTCTACTTCCTGATACTGGCCTCTTTATCAATGGAGAATATTTTCTACGCATTAGACATCAACTATTAGGCTTACCCGACAGCAAATTAGAAAATATTACTTCTGCATCTTCACATCCTCAGGCATTAGCTCAATGTGCAGATTTCTTAAAACAACATCATATTAAACCTATTGCTCGTATTGATACTGCCAAATCTTGTGAAGACATCCTCCAAAAAAGCGACAATACACAAGCTGCAATTGCTTCTTCTTTAGCTGCTGAAATTTATGGATTAAAAATATTAGCTCCCGATATTGAGAATGCCTACAACAACACTACCCGCTTTTTGATTATGTCACCAAACAATGTAATACCCGAATATGACGGAAAAAAATTCATTACTTCATTCGTATTCCACATAAAAAGCATTCCGGCTGCTTTATATAAGGCTCTGGGAGGTTTTGCTACTAATGGAATCAATATTACCAAATTAGAAAGTTACCTCGTCGACGGAAAATTTGTTTCTGCCCAATTTTATGCAGAAATCGAAGCTCATCCTGAAGAACAAGCATACAAAAATGCATTTGAAGAATTAAATTTTTTCGCTGATTATATTAAAATTCTCGGTACTTATTACTCTCATACTTATAGAGAAATATAAAAAATGCCGGCACCTATAAAAAATGCCGGCTTTAACAAGCTAAAAATCACTTATTTAATTTTAGAAATTGCCGCTATTGATTCATCAATTAATTTGCTTTGCATTGATTTATCTAACTTTTGTACTAACACATTTTTAATCGCCTGAATAGTTAATTCAGAAGTCATTGTTGTAATTTCTTTCATTGCATTTTCTTGCGCTGTATTAATACGTTGTTCTGCTTCCTTCTGCTTAATTTGCAATTCATCTTCCATTTTTTTCAAACGCTCGGCTTTCAAAAATTCAATCTCTTTTTCCGATTTACGCAAAATGGCTTTTGCTTCCTTTTCTGCATTTAAGAATTTTTTTTCATATTCGGCTAACATTTTCTGCGCATCTTCATTCAACTGCTTAGCCTCTGTAATTCTGCCGGCAATCATATCTATACGCTTATTAAGCATCATACTTAACAACCTGCTTACCGGTTTAGCTATTAACATAACAACTATAACAAAAGCTGTTGCCACCCAAAATTCCGGATTTTCATAAAAAGCGCCATAATGATGAGTATGAACAACATTTTCCACTAAATTAGCCGTTTCTTCTGCTATAGAACTATCAGCAACAGAAACTATTTCTTGAGATTGTTCTACAATACCTTGAGTAGTTGTTTCATATATCGCCGTCATATACATTCACCCTAATCTTTTGCTATTTTTCTAATTATATCCTTAAAATTTTCATTAGCTATTCCTGATACGCCGATTTTTTTTACAACATCTTTAGCTAATTCTTGAGAAATATCATAAACCTTTGCCATAGTTTCTTCCTTACTTAGGCGAATTTTTTCTTCCCCACTCTCAATTTGCTTATGTAACTTCCGTACCATTGCATTTTGTCTTGCTGCAATTTCTTCTTCAAGCTCTTTTTTTGTTCGTTCCAATGCTTGATTAGCTTTATTATTTGCCTCATCTAAAGCCGCATGATATTTTTGCAAAGCTTCCTCCGCTTTCTTTTTAGTTGCTGTAGCTTTATCAATATATTCATCAATTTTATTCTGACGTTTTGCTAAAATATCAGCAATATTTGGAGCAATAAAATGTGACATAACATAATATAGAGCAAAGAAACAAATTACCAACCAAAAAAACTGCGAAGCATACCATGTCGGATCCAACTGAGGCATATTTAAATCTCCCTATAATTACTTATTTAATGAAGAAGCCGGAGCAAACCACTATCTGCTAATTGATTTGCTCACAAACCTCACTCCCCAATTATTCACCACCTGTAAGCATAATCAAAGCTACAACCAACGCATACAATGCAATAGCTTCAACCGCTGCAAAACCGGCCCATCCGTAAAGATCAACATCTTTCTTTACTTGAGGATTACGACCGACTGTAGAAATAATTGTTGTCCAAATCTGAGACACACCCCACGCTGCTGCCATCATGCTAAGAGCACACATACCTGCACCGATATAAACCATAATTTCATCCTTTCAAAAAGTTAATAAAAAAACTAAATACATAATTATACGATAAATCTAAAAAATTAGTTATCAATGTTCATGCAAAGCATCACCCAAATAAATACAACTCAAAACGGTATAAATAAATGCCTGTAACAATGCAATAAACAATTCAAATACTACAATTAACCCATCAAACATTAACGGCACAATTCCCAACAACCCTAATGGCAATATAAAGCCGGCAATAATCTTAAGCATAATATGTCCTACCGTCATATTAGCCACCAAACGGACTGTTAAGCTAAATGGCTTACTCAAAAAAGAAATCATTTCAATTGGTATAATTAAAGGCGCCAATGCTAAAGGAATACCCTTAGGTAAAAATGTGCGTAAATAACCTATTTTGCGTTTTTTGACACCAACACAAATATTAAACAGCATTGCCACCAAAGCCAACCCACCAACTGCAGATAAATGAGATGTAAAAGTAAAAGCAAACGGAAACAACCCTAACACATTACCAAAAGCAACAAAAGTAAACAAACTAAAGATGAAAGCAAAATATTTCAAACCTTCTGCGCCCACATTTTCTTTAATCAATCCGGCAACAAATTCATATAATACTTCCGGTACAGATTGCGATACAGACGGGATAATTGTTCTTTTGCGCAAACAATACCCCATCAAAACTACAATTGATACCACCGCCAAAACCATAAATAAAGCTGAGTTTGTAAAAGCTACATTTATGACATTAATTTCTAATGGAATCAAAGGCTTAATTTCAAATTGTTCCATTGGACCAGCCACAATACTCACTCCTTTTTATTTTCTTCGCTTTTTACAAAACGATAAACATTAAGAAAACCAGCAGCAAAACCTAAAAACAAAAAAACAATCAAACACCACGGAGCCGTCTTAAAATACATATCCGCAACATATCCCAAACCGGCACCCACAACAACTCCGGATAACAATTCTGTACCCACACGGAATCCTGTTGTAGTTGCAAAAACAACTTCTGATTCTGACTTGGGCTTACGCACCTGCTGTTCTTTTTTTTGCAGATTCGCAATACGAGTTTCAATTTGTTTTATGTCATCAGGTTTCTTTTTCATGAGCTAAAGCATACACTAAAATTGGTTACTGACTTATTAAAACTTAATTATTTTTTTGCAGTTTTATTAATTTTATTTTCAATCCGCGTATCAACCATTTGCTTTACCTCATCAAAGGACAAAGCACCATAACGCATTTCTCTATCATTTTTATAAGCAATCAAAAATGATGGAGTTCCTCTGATACCAAAATTATCCATTGCCATTTGACGTTTTGCTATGATTTCTTGTGCCGCTTCATCATTTTTCATACAAGATAGCGCTTGTTTTTCATTCAAACCATTAAGCTTAGCATATTGAAGAATTATATCTTCGCTTTTTCGAGAAAGTCCCCATTCTCTTTGATTTTTGAACATTAAATCAACAAAATTAAAATATTTATCATTATTTATACATTCTGCAATCATTGTTGCCTGCATAGATTTTGCTTCCAATGGGAAAGGAACAAAAACCAATTTCACCAATCCCTTATTGATATATTCTTTCTTTATTTGTTGCAAAGTATTCAAATGGAATTCGGCACAATGATAACAACCGAAAGAAGAAAATTCATAAATAGCAATCGGAGCACTCACATCGCCCAATATTCGACCTTCCGGCAATACGATATTAGAATTAATTTTTTGTGTATTTGCTCGAGCTTCCTTAACCAATACGGGCACACCATCGGGCCCCATAACAAAGCCTTTGGCTCCCAAATAAAAACCTGCGGCCAAAATATAAACAATAACCGCTGCGATACTCGCACTGATTGTCTTAATAAGCTGTTCAAAATTCATCTGATTTCTATACCCAATTATTGCTGTTTATTTTTCTGATTAAAGACACTATATCCCAATTTTATTAAAATTTCTTTTAATTTTTCATCTTTAACTTCAGAACTTATTTCTGTTATATATTTTTTTTCATCATCATTTACAAGCAACGGGGTATTTTTATCTTTTTCAGATTTTTTGCCTTGTGCTATGAAATTGAACTCTCCATCCTGACGAATTCTGATACCGCACACCGCATTATATCCAAAATAGGTATTAATTTTACTGATAATCTGTTTTTCACGATGTTGGAGTTCTAATGCAAAGGCGCCTGAAGGAACAATTAAATGAGCAATTCCGCCATTTTTTGCATTTTGCCTAAATTCAATTTTTTCCGGAAACGAATAAGCGGCTAAATCGGCACCAACAATATCTTGCCAATGGCTCAATATTTCCAATTGCATAATTCCTTTTTTGCCCAACAATTCTCTAATTAAAGGGCGAATATTCTTGGCTACGGCTAAAGGCTCATAGTTTGTACGTTTATCTTCATCCATATTTTTTACTTTTTCATTCATCACCAATAAGATTTATCAAACAAAAAACATTATGGCAATAGTATTAACACCCTACATTGGTATTGTTGACTATATTTTATAATCCTGACATAATCTCATTCAAATATGATAGGAACTGTGTTTTATGGAAATAGCATTAATAATCAAAGCTGTATTAACTCTAATTTTTGTTCTCGGACTATTGTTTCTGACTGTCTGGGGATTAAAATACTGCGAACTAAAAAGCGCGAACAATCGCATTTTTAATAAAATACGCGTCAAACGCCGTTTAGAAATAATCGAAAACAGTCGAATTGATTTACGCAATTCTTTAGTACTGATACGCCGAGATAACACAGAACATTTACTTTTGCTTTCTCCTTCCGGAAATACATTAATCGAGAGTCGAACTGTTGCGATAGAAGAAAAAAAAGAGGCTGCCAATGATTAAAAAAATTGCCCTATATTTAAGTATTATCACCATATTAGGCATTATAACCGCGAACACAAGTTTCGCCCAAACTTTAAGCCTTAATGTCTCCGACACACCTGATGGTTCTGCCACAGCTCGCATATTCAATGTTCTTATGATAATCACGGTGCTTTCTGTTGCTCCGTCGATTCTCATTATGATGACATCTTTTACACGTATTGTTGTTGTATTTTCCATTACTCGCAGCGCACTAGCCACCAACGCCGCCCCGCCCAATATGGTTTTAATTTCTTTAGCTTTGTTTCTTACAATGTTTATTATGGCGCCGGTTTTACAAAAATCTTGGGATGAGGGCATCAAACCAATGATTGATGAAAAAATAGAAGTTATGGAAGGCTTAGAAAAAGCCTCTGCTCCAATCAAAGAATTTATGATAAAAAACACTCGCGAAAAAGATCTATTACTATTTAGTGACATCTCATTAGAAAAGAAGCCTGAAAAAGTTGAAGAAACACCTCTAAAAGTTGCAATTCCGGCTTTTATGATAAGCGAATTACGCAGAGCTTTTGAAATTGGATTTTTAATATTCATACCTTTTTTGATTATTGATATGGTCATAGCTTCAATTCTCATGTCTATGGGTATGATGATGCTTCCCCCAACCGTACTTGCCATGCCTTTTAAGATAATATTTTTTGTGTTAATAGATGGTTGGTACTTACTATCCGGATCTCTTGTTCAAAGCTTTAAATGACCATATTCATCTTTGAACAACACTAAAATCATTATAAAAAAAATCTCCCAAACATAGACTTGGGAGATTTTTACATAAATGACTTAATCAAGGAATGAGCGCAATTTTCTAGACCGCGACGGATGCTTAAGCTTACGCAAAGCCTTAGCCTCAATCTGTCGAATACGTTCACGCGTTACATTAAACTGCTGTCCCACTTCTTCTAATGTATGGTCAGTATTCATCCCAATACCAAAACGCATACGCAATACACGTTCTTCACGCGGAGTCAAAGAAGACAAAATACGCGTACAAGTTTCCTTAAGATTAGAATGGATTGCGGAATCAAGCGGTTGCAAAGCATTATCATCGGCAATAAAATCGCCCAAAGAAGAATCTTCTTCATCTCCGACCGGAGCTTCTAAAGAAACGGGCTCTTTAGCAATTTTCAATACTTTACGAATTTTTTCGACCGGCATAGATAAACGTTTTGCCAATTCTTCCGGTACCGGCTCACGTCCCATTTCTGCCAACATCTGACGAGAAGTGCGAGTAAGTTTATTGATAGTTTCAATCATATGCACCGGAATACGAATAGTACGAGCCTGATCGGCAATAGAACGAGTAATAGCTTGTCTAATCCACCAAGTTGCATAAGTAGAAAATTTATAACCGCGGCGATACTCAAATTTATCCACGGCTTTCATCAATCCGATATTACCTTCTTGAATCAAGTCCAAGAATTGCAAACCGCGATTAGTATATTTTTTGGCAATAGAAATCACCAAGCGTAAATTAGCCTCAATCATTTCTTTCTTTGCCCGTTCAGCTTCTCGTTCACCTTTTTTGATAGTATCGACCATACGGCGATATTCACTAATCGGCAAACCGCATTCTTGCGCCATCTGGGCTACAGCTTCACGCAATTCGGCAATTTCCAAACCATATTTTTCAACAAAAGCTTTCCAATGCTTATCAGATTTTTTAGCAATTGTTTCAATCCATTTAGGATCGAGTTCCGATTTTTGATAAGCGGCTAAGAAATCTTCGCGTTTAATTTTGCAAGACAAAGCATAGCGCAATAATTTTCCCTCTAATCCCATTAAACGCTTATTAAGACTATTAAGCTGTTCTACCAATTGTTCAATACGAGAAGCATTGAGATGAATTGAGCTCATCAATTCCACCAGCTCGCGTTTTACTTGTAAATATTTTTTTTCAGTAGTAGAGCTGATGCATTTTCCGGCAATAATTGCTTCCACACGTTGTTTTTGAATTTTCTTCAAATCATCATAGTAACCGGAAATTTTATTCAAAATCTCCAACACCAGCTCACGCAAGGCCTCTTCCATAGAAGAAACAGAAGCAGCAACTCGCCCGCCATTACCATCAATATCTTCGTCATCAGAGGAGATATGCTCACCATCAGAAGTCATATCATCACTGTCGTCATCATCATCATCTTCATCATCAACGGAGCCATCGAGTTCCATATCATCATCAAGATCATCGTCAATATCATCCAGATTATCTTTGGTTTCCAACTCTTCGGCTACACGCTCTAAATCATCGACAGTTTCTTCATCATCTTCAAAATCGATTGCCTCTGCATCATCACCATACATCATTTCCAAATCGATGATATCACGCAGCTGCATTGTACCCTCAATCAGCTCATCACGCCATCCGGCAATAGCCTTAATAGTCATTGGACTTTCGCACAAACCGTCAATCATCACGGTTTTACCGGCCTCAATACGTTTAGCGATAGCAATTTCACCCTCACGAGAAAGCAACTCTACGGATCCCATTTCTTTGAGATACATACGAACGGGATCATCATTACGCCCTAATTCTTTCTCATCAAAATTGCCGCTTTCGTCAAAATCATCCTCATCTTCGACTGCATCAGGTTCAAAAGAATCTACTTCCGATTCGCCGATAATGCTAATACCCATATCGGAGATACCTGACATAATATCTTCAATATTTTCTGACGATTCGCGTTCTGGGGGAAGAGCTTTGTTGAGTTCTTCAACGGTGATATATCCGCGCACTTTGCCTTTATCAATAAGGCGTTTAATAGCACTACCAAGAGAATCAATCAACGGAGTATCACCACCTGTGCCTTCATACAGGTCCTGATTATCAATGTCTGACATTTAACATCCTTAAAAAAACAAATTTGCTAGCTTGAAGTTTTTTAATTATTATTAGCGTGTTTGTCAAGTATTAGAATACGAATAAGTGTATTTTTTTTATAACAGTCATCCTCGGACTCTCATTTTTAACTGTCATCCTCGGATCAAGTCCGAGGATGACTGTTATAAAAAAATGAGTCCGAGGATGACAAGAGAGTGTGTCCGAGGATGACAGAAAAGAAAAAGGAAAAATATCCTATAGGGCGTTTTTCGCGGGGCAAAGGCGCAGTCCGCTTCGCAGACTGCGCCTTTGCCCAAATAGTTAAATAGTCAAATAGTTAACTATAAAGCTAGGAGACAACTGACTGAGTAACTGTGATTCTTAGTGTAGGTGCTCACACTGCCGTTACTGGAACCCACGCCCCAAGCGTAGTTGCTGCCGTCCTCGGACGAAGACCAAAACCAACTATCTGAAATCGTAGTTCCAACCAAATCCCAACCAGCTTTTACCGCGCTATAATTGCTATAAATATAGTCATATACCTCCCCAGCTGCCGGCAAGTACCAATCCCCTGCAGACGTTCCCGCGGTTGTATAAGAATTACAATATATGGCAGCATTATTAGATGTTGTTTCACTTGGATGAGCCGCTACAATTACTGCCGTGTTACTCTTTCCATTATAATCTGTTTTTGCATCAGTACTTGAACTATAGTTTGTTAAAGACGTATCTGTATATGCACTAGACCATGCCATATCAGGCACAGTCAATGCCGCAATTAATTCATTATCTTTCACCACAACACCGATTGCTGTTTTAGAACTATCATAAGTACTGCTGCATGATTTATCCGAATAATATATCATACCTACAGTACAGCTTTGCGGACAGGTACCATTATTAAATTCTCCGCCTCCGGAGCATGCACATGAAGCATATTTGCCTCCACAGGCATCTCCTACACCGCCGGTACTGTTATCTCCGGTACAATCGTATTTATAAGAGCTATCGCAAGGAATACAAAAGAGTTTTGAGGTATCAAACGGACATTTCAAACTATCTCCATCACAGCTTGTGGCTGTGTACCCAATAGAAGCACAATCCGGAGTAGGCGTACAATCCGCATGCGCAGTGCTTGATAATAAACAACATAACATTGTCATGCCCAGAACTTTACTAAGATTTGCAGTCATTCTCGGACACTCATTTTTTATTGTCATCCTCGGACTTGTTCCGAGAATCCACTTAAAGCCTCTGGATACTCGTGTCAAGCACGAGTATGACAGTAAAGGGAAATTGCATAAACATGACGATATAAATATATCCTTCCTCATCGTATTGCTCCTATTTTTATAATTCTCACCTTCTTATATTATGCTAACACATTTTTCATACAAAAACAACAATTTTATTTTGCTTGGTTTTCTCCCTATTTTTATTACCAACAAATACAACTATTACTATTTATTCAACTTATTCCAACCACTAACAGGGGAATTTGAGGCCGGAGCAGCAGAAGCCGCATTTTCATTATCTTTTATCCAACCCCTAATCGGTTTGTTTTTCTTATTCACCAATTCTTTCTGCTCGGCTGTTTGCGCTACTCCGACAGGCAGCAACTGATTTAATAAAGCCGGAGAAACAAATTTTACCTTTTTCTTTATCAACGGGTTCACCAGTGCATCAATTATTTCCGCTGCCGGCTTAGCATTAAACGGACGGATTTTTCCGCCATAAAATACCGAATAAGAATAACACGGAGAAGAAAGCAACACATCTGTATTATCAACTCCTCTTACAAATCGTAACATAATTTTAGGCTTTATAATACAATCTTCATTTTTATCTAAAATCACATTTTGTGGTGACATAAATAATTCTTCCAGCACCAGTTTTTTCAATTCATCATTCAGCACACCGCAAAATCCGGTCAAAGCCATTCCATTAATCGTATAACCGTCATAATCTACTGCTCGCGGCTCAACTTCATAACAAAAAACTTGCTCTGCCTGTTCAATATTAATTGCCGCAGCCGCCCCTATAGAATCAACAATCCCTGTCAAAAACTTCTTGTTTTCAGTTTCTTCTCGGCGCCAAGCATTTTTATCTTGCTGAAAAGATTGTATTCCCCCTTTGGTTTCTAACATTTCTTCAGCAGCATTTACATTCGGCATCATCGTAAATATAAACCCTAGCAACAACACCAACAATTTCATCAGCATAAGCCTCCCTACCAACAAATCACTATTTTGCACATTATAACATCAAAATATTAATTTACAGCTAATAAATAAAAAGCCCTGCAAAAATTTGCAAGGCTTTGGATAATTAAGAATGTAATTATTACCAAGGATCCGTATATTTCAGCTTTGGATCGTTCAAGCGTTCTACATACGCATCTTCTTTTTCATCATAACGAACACGAACTCCCGTCAACTGGTCATATCTATCAATCAACTCATCATTCTTAAAATCAGGAATAGAAGAAGAACCTGCAGCAGTCAACTGTGCTTGTGAACGACGGTTGAAATAGCAATAAACATTTGCAATACCCACAATTTGCTGATTATATACCTCAAACAAATTCCATACAATCGTTGAAGAATCCATCTCACTATAGGTCATTTCTCCGATATCCTGAATATATTTAGCATAATCTAATGCCGGATAAATAAAGCCCACAATACCGCTCCAGCCATAACTGATACCGTTTCTTGTAAATGCCTTCAAAGATGTACTAAGCCATGTACTTTGCTGGAATGTTAAAGCCAATTTCCATGGTTCGGCAACACCATCGGCACCATATTTTACCAAATTGGGATTTCGGTTATAAGCCATTTGTACTTCATTGGCATCTGCTCCCGGTCGAGTACTGGTGACCGGACGTCCTGCTTGTGCCATTGCCCAACGAATAGGGCTAAGCGTTGCTACTTTCAAATACCCCGGAGGACAACTCGGAGCCGGAATAAAACCAAGCCATGGCGTTGCGGCACATGTCAAATCACCTTCAGAACAACTATCAGCAACAATAGCGCCGGCAACATCATTTCCGCTGGTAATTTTAGATATATCATAAGGGAATTGAGCTGATGCTATCGGAGTTCCGGATTCATTAGTATCCCAGTTTACACTCTTGCCGTTGAGTTTTTCTTTATAGGTTCCGTCAAGCACATAAATACCCTTATTAATAAAGTCCGGCAAAATATCACTCAAACGAGCACCACCGCGAGTTGTAAGCTTAATATCATGCATTACAGATGTATAAGCCGGATTAACCTGAAATTCATCATATTTTACAATACCGCTATAACCATTTGAAGTGTCATCATCATGAAATGCATTCTCATCAATTTCCTGATTAGCGACAATTCTATCCAGCTTAATATAACCGGTATATGTTGATTTATCACTTACATCACCGGAATCATTACGCCCTAACTCAACCACGCCCTTTCTTACGTATATGCTGGCATCTCTATCTGCAATCTGATACGCACCGTTCTGGTCAACCTGAAAAATCAAATCATCACCGGTAACATTTCCGCCTGCATCTACTGTTCCTTTTGAACGTACAATAAAGTCAGCGCCTCCCTTTACCCTAACTTCTTTACTGGATTGATTGACTTCAAACAATGTATTGTCATCATTATCTCGTACCAAGAAATTCTCATTATTAACGGCAACACCATCATTCTTAACAACAGTTAACATCGACGGATTATCACTCGTACCCAATAAAATTTCCGGAGATTCTAATTCGATTATGGTGCCATTCTTCATTCGGGTTAATTCTTCCGTAATCAAAAAGCCGGTAGGCTCCGAAGAATTTGTCGGATATCCAACCATAAAATTATTCTGCAAAATATCTACTTTGTCTTTCGTTACCTGCATATTATATACGCCGTCATCACCAAGTCCGGCTTGGAAAACTTTTCGCACATTCAAATTATCGACATCTGCTACGCCTGCAACATATATATCTTCCTCAAATTTGGCATCACCTTTCACATCAAGCACAACATTGTCATCAGGATTACCCGTTGAACCGGCAGACTCACCTATTGTAACCTTTCCTTTCAAATCAGAAGTACCATTAACCGTAAGATTTGATTGCAAAGTTGTATCTCCGGCCACATTAAGCGTCCCGTCAATCGAAGTATTGCCGCTACCGGCTTCAACCTTAAACTTTCCGCCTGCAGCAGTTAATTCACCTAAAATTTCTGCACTACCGGCTTTAATCCATTCCGTAACCTCTACTTGCAAAGCTTTGAGTAAACCGGCAACCGTAACATTTGCACCAAAATCGGCATCTCCCCCTACATTAAGAGTACCATCCAAAACTGTATTTCCGCCGACATGAAGATTTCCGTCTTCAATATCAATACCGGAACCGTCTTCAAGCAAAATAGCCTCATCTTTTTCGCCTAAACCATTACCGGTTACAATCATCTGTTGTATATCTTTAATCGGATGATTCCCCATATACAATGTTGTATTCATTGTATTTAGCACGCCGTCCTCATCCACTTTGTTTCTATGCAACACATCTTCACGTCCGTGACTGCCGCTGGCAATAGCTTCAATAGAAGTAGCCAAAACCGAATTATTTATTGCATTAGACGGCTTAAAACTATCTGAATCAAATTCATCTAAATCAATCTTCCAAACACCTTGGACACCATAACCGACTTTATTATCCGCAAAACCACCATTCGTACCAATCATAGAAGCTATACGCGAAGCTCTTACTCGAGGCATACCATCCCCAATCGACGGTGTTGCTACTATTAATGCACTCAAATCCTGACGAATGACCGAACCGCCGGTAGCGCTGGTAAAATTACGCCGTTTCAAAGCAATTTGAATATTATTAAACATCATGGTTTTTTCGCTGAAACCATAAGGTAAATACTCACATAAATGAGCTAACGGAATACTTTCGTTTGAATCATTACCGCTAAAATTATATTTTTTCTTTGCCGCACCATCACAATT
>JAFTNB010000043.1 GCA_017452115.1 Alphaproteobacteria bacterium | reverse complement strand
TTTTGCTGTATAATTGAGTCGCTAAACCAACAATTAAATGAACAGTCCAAAAGGAGACTATTGCTATGAACTCAATTATACACTATTTACTTATTCAAAATCAATACCTTTTACAAATTATTTTCTTTCTTTTCAATTTTATCTGCAAATTTATACCTCTCAGGCAACTTGTTTTTGATGATTCCAACTCACCGGACTATCAAAAATTTAAAACAGATAAGCTTCCTGTAATTAAAACTTTCGAAAAACTTGATTATGAATTTCTTATTGAATATTACAAATGGCGTTACAACAAAACTATTAAGCCTATCAAGCGCCGCGGAGAAAAAGAAATCCCTTCTTCTGTCATATGCCCTCGCTGTGGTGCCCCTCACGATTACATTTATGACAACAACGGCAACAAAGGTGCGTATCTGTGCAAGGTGTGCAACCAAGCTTTTGGCTCTATCGCTAATGTGACTAAACCATTAATTCTTACTTGCCCTTACTGTGGTCGTTCTCTAACTCCCGTTAAAAGCCGCAAACATTTTACTGTTCATAAATGCGTCAATACCAAGTGCTCTTACTATCTCCAAAATCTTAAAAAGGTTAAAAAGCAGGATTTGGATGACCCCTACGGAAAGAACAAATACAAGCTTCATTACATATACCGTGAATTCAATATTGATTTCTTCAAAATTGACATCGACTCATTACCCAAAAATGCTTCATCCTTAAAATTTAGAAAGCAAAGCGCTCATATTATGGGCTTGTGCCTTACTTATCATGTTAATCTTGGCTTATCTTTAAGAAAAACAGCTCAAGCACTGCATGATATTCACAATATCAATATTTCACATACTATGGTTGCTAACTACGCTAAAACTGCAGCTTTACTTGTTAAGCCTTTTGTAGATAACTTTGATTATCCTAAATCTGATACCTTTGTTGCAGATGAAACGTACATCAAGGTCAAAGGTGTTAAAGGATATCTTTGGCTTATTATGGATGCCGTTTCTCGCTCAATCATCGGTTACAAAGTATCCGATAATCGCGGTGTCGGTGCCTGCATTATGGCAATGCGCATGGCTTTTAAAAATATCACAGAACTTCCCAAAACCTTTAAATTTATTGCAGATGGTTATCCTGCTTATCCTTTGGCAGCTCAACAATTTGCCTTAAACAAAGATAACCCTCTTGAATTTGAGATTACACAGGTTATCGGTTTGACAAATGATGATGCGGTTTCAAAAGAATTTCGCCCATTTAAACAAATGATAGAACGCCTTAACCGAACTTTTAAAGCTTCATATCGTTGCACCTGCGGATATGACAATTTTGATGGTTCTGATTATGCCGCAGCTCTTTGGGTTTGTTATTACAACTTCCTCAGACCTCATCAATTTAACAATTATCAGGTATTAAACAGAGTTGAGATACTTGATGGTGCCGATACTATGCAAGGCAAATGGCAATTAATTATATTTCTCGGTCAACAAACCATTTTAAATATGCAGTCTAAATCAGAAAGAACATAATTTGTTCTTAGATTTTGAACCGGAGGCAAAATCCAGTCACAAAATCTTTGATTTTGCTTGCCCGTTTACAGTGTGGTAAAACAATGCTACACTGTTTTTGTCGATGGTAAAATTCAATTTGTTCTTGAGTTTCTCACCATCGGCATCATTTTT